>CAMFZO010000001.1 GCA_946006895.1 uncultured Clostridia bacterium
GGCATGCGTTTCGGCTCCCTGTTTGATGCCACCCAGACCATGGTCATCAACCTGGAGAACGGCACTTCTCAGGTCCAGGTCGTTTCCTGGTACGACAACGAGATGTCCTACGTCTCCCAGATGGTCCGCACCATCAAGCATTTCGCAGAGCTTCTGTAATGAAAAAACAACACGGACGTACCGCTTGCGGTACGTCCGTGTCTTGTATCAAAAAGCAGCAGCCGCCAACACTTCGGTGTTTGCGGCTGCTGTTTTTCGGATCAAATGATAAAGAAGAACGGTATTTCATGCCCATACTAGAATCTGATAAAAAGGTTTAAAACCTTTTTATAGCGCCTTCAGGCGCGTCAGATTCTGCATGATAAGCGCCCGCAGGCGCTATGCAAGCGAGCAACCGCCGCTTGCGGCGGCACTTAGCGAGTCGCAGACGGCACATTGTGCGTCAGCACGATGTGAGTGTGCGAAGCACACGGGATTCTTGATGAAACTTTTTCATCAAGAATCAGTATCAGTCAGCCTGGGTATTGATGCTTTCCAGGCAGGCGCGGCAGATACGCTTGCTGCGGTATTCCTGCAGATCCTCTTCCGCACCGCAAAAAATACAGGTCGGCTGCAGCTTCCGCAGGATGATCCGGTCCTCCTCCAGAGAGATCTCCAGCGGGTCACGCTCCTCGATATCCAGAAGACGCCGAATCTCGATGGGAAGGACAACACGGCCAAGCTCGTCCACACGGCGGACAATTCCCATTGATTTCATGTATTCCCTCTCCTTGTTGCAAAATCGTTGTGCAATCTGGCGGTACTTTCATGATACCACACCTTTGGTATCATGTCAAGTGTTATCCGCCTCTGCTATGCGGACATATGCTTTTATAAGACGGACCGCATAATCCGTCGCGGGAACGCATAGATTGTCCCGGGGGGATGGACATGGTGATGGGCTTTGTGTGGGTGGGGATGCTGGTGCTTTCAGTGATCGCCTGCCTGGCAAAACAGAATCTGGGCGTTCTGACACCGGCGGCTTTGGAGGGCGCGGCCTCGGCAGTGACCCTCTGCCTTTCTCTGGCTGGACCCCTCTGCCTTTGGAGCGGACTGGCCAGAGTCATGGAACGGGCAGGACTAACGGAAAAGCTGGGGCGGAAGATGCGGCCTCTGTTTTGCAGGCTGTTTCCCCAGGCGGGGCGTGATGAGCTGGCCCTGGGCTATCTGACGGCCAACGTGTCTGCCAATCTTTTAGGGTTGGGAAATGCCGCAACGCCCATGGGCATCGCGGCAGTCAAACGGATGGGGCAGCTTTCTCCCGGCCCGGAGGCCAGCGACGAAATGTGCCGCCTGATCGTTATGAATACGGCGTCGATCCAGCTCCTGCCCACCACGGTCGCGGCACTGCGGGCCTCTCTCGGCGCGGCGTCCCCCTTTGATATTCTGCCTGCCGTCTGGATCACCTCCGTCGTTTCCGTGACGGCGGGGCTTCTGGCAGCGGCGCTGTTCGGGAGGGCGCGGCGTGCTTGACCTGCTGGTTCCGGGGCTGATGATCTTGATTGCGGTAATTGGATTGGCCAAAAAGCAGGACGTCTACAGCGCCCTGTTGGAGGGCGGTCTGGAGGGTCTGAAGCTGCTGCTGTCCATTGCGCCGGCGCTGGTGATGCTTCTTTCGGCGGTGCATATGCTCCGGGCTTCGGGAGCCATCGAGCTGCTGACGCGTTTTTTTTCGCCGGTCTGCAAACTGCTGGGCATCCCGCCGGAGACGATGCCGCTGGTACTTCTGCGGCCCTTTTCCGGCAGCGCAGCGTTGGCAGTGGGGGCAGATCTCATGTCCACCTACGGCCCGGATTCCCTCATCGGACGGACGGCGGCGGTGATGCTGGGCAGTACGGAGACGACCTTTTACACCATCTCCGTCTATTTCGGCGCGGCGGGCATCCGTAAGACGCGCTATGCCATCCCGGCGGCGCTGATCGCGGACCTGAGCGGCTTTGTCATGGCCAGCCTGACGGCCAGACTGCTTTTCACTCCGCTTTGATGGATTTGGCGTACTCAGAGGGGGAGATGCCGAAATTGTCCTTGAACTGGCGGGAAAAATGGTGGATGGTGGAGTAGTTCAGAGCGGCGGCGATCTGGGAGAAATTCATTTTTCCTTCGCGGATCAGACACTTGCTCTCCTCCAGCTTGACGCGGCGGATGTACTCGCCGGGGGAAATGGACATCTGGCGGTGGAACAGGGCGGTCAGATGGGAAGCACTGACGCCGGTCTCCTTGGCGACGATCTCCACCGAAAGCTTGTCGTAGACGTGCTCGGCGATATATTGCAGGGTACGGCTGACAATGAGGTTCTCGTTGTGCAGGGCCAGAGGCGTTTTCAGCCGCTTCTTCTTGCCGCCGCTATTCCGAAGCACCGACAGCAGCAGCAGCTTTAGATTGCAGCGGATAAAATCGGCGCTGAACTGGTCATCGGTGTCGATCTCCTGGAGAAGCTGCTTGAGATACACGGCCTCGGCGGAGGACAAGTCAAAGACGCGCCCGCCCAGATTGAGGGGGAAATCGCAGTCCATGTCGAAGGCGATGGTCAAAAACTTGGCGGTAATGTTGAGATCGGTGTACTGGGTGTGCCACTGCTGGGGCGTGAAGATCATAAGCTGGCCCTGCTTGAGGAGGAAGCCGTTGCCGTCCACGACGCAGTGGAGCTGTCCGTGGTCGACGTAGGTCAGCTCATACATGGAGTGGCGCTCACCCTTGAACAGGAAGCCGCTCTCCTCCTCCCGGAAAAACAGCGTGTAGATCTCGCTCAGACGCAGCTTGTCCCGGATCTTCAGATCGTCGGAGACCTGGAACGGCGTCGTCTGGGTCGGGGGATTGCCCGTGGGAGCAGTCAGGCGGACGGAGCACTCCTCCTGATAGGGGACCGGGGCAAATTCCGTCCCGGCGGCGATGCACACCGGCTTGTCCAGATAGAAGCAGGTCACAGCACTGTTCTTACGCACAGCTAAAACGGTCATTCCCAGCTCGAAATCCAGGTAGACCGGCGCGGTGCAGCGGTAAAAGAAAAGCTCCTCGCGGGAAAAATAATGGACCTTTTCCGTCCACTCGGCGCCCTTGGGAAAGCCGCGGTTCGGCATACTGTCCCGCAAAACCTTGCCAAAAGCGGCAAAACTCTGCTTATTCAGATTTTGGATCATGTCAACCGCCTCCCAACGGATATTATGTAAACTAAATACCTGCTCAGCCGAACAGGATCTCGGGATACTTTCCGGCTCTGCGCATGGCGGCAATGGCTTCCACCACCGTGGGCAGATCCTCCCGGTAGGTCACGCCGTACCAGGTCTCATCGGTCTTGAGCACACGGACGCTTGCACTGCCCTCCTGAATGAGGGCGTCGGTGGCAAAGGGAAGATAGAATTCGCATTTTACCGGGTCTTTCGGCAGGCGTTCCTCCAGAAACAGGGGGAAACGCCGCTCCAGTTCCTCCATCATGGAGGGCTGATAGCCCCAGAAGTTCATGGAGACCACCGTGTCGCCGCTGAGCGGGACAAAGTGCTCCCCGTCCTCGGTGTAGGCGGCGTCACAGCCGCGCTTGAAAATCTTGGTCCGCTCCGTGACCTTGGCAAGGTTGCCGCCCTGCAGCTCGCAGATGCCCCGTGCCACGGAACCGTTCTCCGTCAGGGCATTTTTCAGCAGAAAGCCCACCATGGCGTATTCCCGCTCTCCGTGGGGCTGACGGAGGAAATCGGCAATGGCAATGTAGGCGCCGCGGCCGTAAAAATCATCGGAGTTGATGACGGTAAAGGGACCGTCCACCTCGTCCTTGGCGCAGAGCACGGCGTGACCCGTTCCCCAGGGCTTGGTCCGTTCCCCGGGCACTTGGAAGCCGGCGGGAAGCATGTCCACCTCCTGAAAGGCGTAGGCAACGTCGATATGCTTTTCCAGACCGGCTGTGATCTGGCGGAAATCCTCCTCGATGGCCTTTTTGATGACGAAAACCACCTTGCCGAAACCGGCCTGGATGGCGTCATAAATGGAGTAGTGCAGGATGCTGTTTCCCTGCTCGTCTACCGGCGTCATCTGCTTGAGGCCGCCGAAGCGGCTGCCCATTCCGGCGGCAAGGACCACTAACGTAGGCTGTTTCATAAAGCACTTCCTTATATTCTTTGTCGTATTGCGACGGATACAGTAACTATTATTATATCAAATTTCGCGAAAGGGCGCAACTCTTTTCCAAGAAAGAAAAATTTTTCTCCCCATAGACGTTGACAGTTGCGAAAAAAATGGGTACGATGAAGATAGAAAAGGAAAAAGGAGCGTAACATGGATACTATCTACGTCATCGGCCACCGCAATCCGGATACGGATTCCATTGTTTCCGCCATGGCCTATGCGGCCCTGCGCAACTCTCTGGGCGACCGGGAATATCGTGCGGGACGCCTGGGCCACGTCAGCGACGAGACCCAGCTTGTTTTGGAGCGCTTTGGCTTTACGGCGCCGGAGTGGGTCAAGACCGTGCGTACCCAGGTACGGGATCTGGCCTATGACACGCCGCCGGCTCTGTCCTCCGCTGTAACGGTCAGCCATGCCTGGTCGGTGCTGACGGCGGACCGCAGCGTTGCCGCCATTCCGGTGACCAACGAGGACGGCACCCTCTTCGGTATGCTCTCCTCCGGCGACATTGCCGCCTGCGATATGAGCTCCATTGAGCGGCCCCACATCGAGCAGATCCCCGTTTTTAATCTGCTGAGCGTTTTGGAGGGCCGTATTCTCAATGAGGCAGGCAATCTGGTGGACACCATCAGCGGCGACGTGACCATCGCCCTGCCCCAGAACCGGGAAAACCTGCTGTTTTCCTCCAAGGACAGCATCGTTGTCTGCGGCCAGCAGCCGGATATGGTGCGCCGCGCACTGGAGCTGGGGGTCAGATGCGTCATCGTCTGCCAGGCGGAGCTGGACGAGGAGCTTCGTGCCATGCCCACGGACACCTGCATCATCTCAACCCCCTTCGACGCCTATCGCGCCGTGCGCCTGATCTACCAGTCCGTCCCCATCGCCCGGGTCTGCCGCACCACGGACCTGGAGTGTTTCCACCTGGACGACTATGTGGACGACGTGCGCGAGGGAATGTTAAAGAGCCGCTACCGCTGCTATCCGATCCTGGACGAAAACGAGCGGGTGGTGGGTACCCTTTCCCGCTACCACTTGATCCGTCCCCGCAGGAAACGGGTGGTCCTGGTGGACCACAATGAGGCGGCCCAGTCGGTGGCCGGACTGGAGCAGGCGGAGATCCTGGAGATCATCGATCATCACCGCCTGGCGGACATCCAGACGGGCAATCCCATCTACTTCCGCAACGAGCCGGTGGGCAGCACCACCACCATCATCGCCGGTATGTACCAGGAAAAGGGCCTGATGCCCTCGGAAAAGCTGGCGGGACTGATGGCGGCGGCCATCGTTTCCGATACGGTCATGTTCAAATCGCCTACCTGCACCCAGCGCGACCGCAATATGGCCGAGCGTCTGGCGCGCATTGCCAACGTGTCTCTGGAGGAACTGGGACAGGCAATCTTCTCTGCCTCCTGGTCCGACGACAAGACGGCCAAGGAGCTGCTGTTCACGGACTTCAAGGATTTCCACATTGCGGGCCACGATTTGGGCGTGGGACAGATCACCTGCGTCAATTCCGCCCACATTCTGGAGCGCAAGGAGGAATTCCTGGAGCAGATGCGCAAGACCATGGTGGAGAAGCACTACAGCCTTATGCTGCTGATGCTGACGGACGTGCTCCTGGAGGGCACACAGCTCATCTACCTGGGCGACGAAGACACCATCCGCATGGCATTTTCCCAGGATGCCAAGGCCAACACGGTGTTCCTGCCGAAGGTCATGTCGAGAAAGAAGCAGATCATCCCCGCACTGTCTGCAATGTGGGGTTAAAGAGAACAGGAGGAGTGCGATCATGAAAAGCATCATCACCATCAGCCGGGAGTTTGGCAGCGGCGGCCGCACCATCGGCAAGCTGGTGGCCGAACGGCTGGGCTATCAGTTCTATGACCGGGAACTGGTCAACAAGGTCGCAGAGCGCAGCGGCTTTTCCCCGGAATTCATCGAGGAAGGCGGCGAATACGCCAGCGCCAAGAGCAGTCTGCTGTTCGCCATGGCCACGGCGGGGCAGTACAGTGCCGACGGTCTTTCCATGCACGACCGGCTCTACATCGAGCAGACCAGATTCATTGAGGAACTGGCGGAGCAGGGAAAATGCGTTATCGTCGGGCGCTGCGCCGACTACATCCTGCGGGACAACAAGGACTGTCTCCATGTGTTCATCCACGCGGATATGGCAAGCCGCGCCAAGCGTATCGTGGAGCGCTACGGAGAAAAGGACAAGTCGCCGGAGAAGCGCCTGGCGGAAAAGGACCAGAAGCGCCGCGTCTACTACAAGAATTACACGGGCCGCAACTGGGGACAGGCGCAGAACTATGACCTGTGCCTCAACAGCGGCGTTTTGGGCGAGGAAGCCTGCGTAGAGCTGATCGTCGCCGCGTGTAAGTAATTCACCGCTTCAGGCAGAAGCCGGAAAACAATAGAAAGCACAAAAAGGGGATTCCTCCCAGTTCCGCTTTCCCCTGATAAAACCGGATCCTGTGCATATGCTAACCACAGCGTAGGAGCAAAGGAGCGGTTTTTATGATACACCTGACCAATGAAAACTTCCGCAGGGAGACGGAATTTGCCGAGCAGCCGGTGCTCATTGACTTCTATCAGGACAACTGTGTCCCCTGCCGGAGCATGGAACCGGTATTTGACAAGCTGGAGGCCATCTACGGCGAGCGCTATAAATTCTGCAAGGCCAATGTGGGCGAGCAGGAGGGGCTGGCGCAGCAATTCGACATCCTCAGCGTGCCGACCATCATTATGATGCTTGATGGAGAGATCCTCCACCGCGTCAACGGCCTGCGCAGCCAGGAGGAGCTGTGCAGCATCCTGAATCTAAGCTAAGCCAAATCAAAGGGCGCGCTGCAAACCGCTGCAGCGCGCCCTTGCAACCAGAGCGGAAAAGGTCATCCGTGGACCAGCGTGCCGGGCAGATCCCGGAAGGAGGAAAGCACCTCTACCTCCACGCCGTACTGCTTTGCCAGCTCCACACAGCGGTCGTGGAGGACCTTCGCGCCGCTGCGGGCCAGAACCAGCATTTCGTTGTAGGAGATCTCCGGGAATTTGACCGCGTCGGGAAATTTTCGCGGGTCGCGGTCGTAAACGCCGTCCACGTCGGTGTAGATGCGGCAGCGGTCGGCGTGGAGAAAGGCCGCCAGAGCGACGGCAGTGGTGTCGGAGCCGCCTCGTCCCAGGGTGGTGATGTCGCCGTGGCAGTCCACCCCCTGAAAGCCTGCCACCAGGACGAGCTTGCCCAACTCCAGCTCCCGTTTGATCCGGTCGTTTTCCAGGCAGAGGACCCGTGCGTCGCCGTGACGGTCCTCTGTTTTCAGCCCGGCCTGCCAGCCGCAGAGACTGACGGCGGACAATCCCAGCCGGCGCAGGGCCATGGCGCACAGGCTGACGGCGCATTGCTCTCCCGTGGCCAGGAGCATATCCAGCTCCCGTCCGCCGCAGTCCGGGTCGATCTCCCGCGCCCGGGACAAGAGCGCGTCTGTCGTGCCGCCCTGGGCGGACAGCACGCCGACCACCTGATGCCGCTGCCTGTGTACCTCTGCCAGCTTCCGGGCGGCGGCATAGAGCTTTTTTGCGTCCGCCACGGAGCTTCCACCGAATTTCATTACGTAGCACGACATTTTCTTCGCCCCCCTTCGCACCAATCTATGCGAAAAGAGGAAGAAGCGACACAAAAATCCGTTTACAAAGGCCGGCGGATATGGTATCATAAACAAAGATGCGGGCGAAAAAAAGCCCCCCGAACAATTCGGAGGGCAAGTCGGTTGTGGGATATGAAGTGCGCTCGCATTGGATAAGCTGTGACTCTATGATAGCACGGCGGTGGCGCGAAATGTGTCGCAATCCGCCCCGGGAGAAAAAAAGAACGGAGGGTACGCTATGGCGGCGAAAAAAACCGGACAGCGCCGCGGAGAAAAGCCCAAGTCCATGGCACCATACAGCTGGCTGATCGCCCTGGTGCTCATCGCGCTTTACGGGCTGTATCTGCTGCTGAGCGGCGGTTTCGGCGGCGAAGCTGCCTCCGTACCGTCAGACGGCGGGGAGCTGCGGGTCCTGTTCGTTGACGTGGGACAGGCGGACGCGGCCCTGGTGACCTGCGGCGGGGAAAGCCTGCTCATCGACGGCGGCAACGTGGCCGACAGCAGCACGGTCTACACCGTACTGAAGAAAAACAGCGTGACCCATCTGGATTACATCGTCTGTACTCATGCCCATGAAGACCATGTGGGCGGACTGTCAGGCGCCCTGGAGGCCTGCACGGCAGGTTCGGTCTACTGCCCGGTGACGGACTACGATTCCAAGGCGTTCCGGAATTTTTCCGACCGGGTGGCGGAACAGAATTGCGACCTGACCGTCCCAAAAGCAGGGGAGACCTTTGCCCTGGGTGGCGCGGAGGTGGAGATCCTGGCCTGTGACCCGGAGGCGGAGGACACCAACAACACCTCCATCGTTCTGCGCGTGAGCTACGGCGCGACCTCCTTTTTGTTCATGGCCGACGCGGAAACGCCGGTGGAACGGGAGCTTCTGGACGCAGGCACGGACCTGAGCGCCACGGTTTTGAAGGTGGGCCACCACGGCAGCAGCACCTCCACCTCCTACCGCTTTTTAAACGAGGTCATGCCCGCCTACGCCGTGATCTCTGTCGGCAAGGACAATTCCTACGGTCACCCGGATGAGACTGTCCTCAGCCGCCTGGAGGACGCCGGTGCCAGGGTCCTGCGCACCGATGAACTGGGCGACATCCTGTTTGTCAGCGACGGCAGGACGGTCACCCTGCCACAGATCGACGGTACATAACGCCGGGAAGATTTCCGGCAAGCGTCAGTGAGAAAGCCGGTGGCTTCACCGGCCGGAGATATATTTAAAATGAGGAGGAAAAAAAGTATGCCATTTTGCAGACAATGCGGCATGGAGCTGAAGGAAGGCGTGCGTTTCTGCCCCGGCTGCGGCACACCCGTTGAGGAGCCTGCCCAGACGGCACAGCAGAACAGCACAAGCAAGGAAAACAGCTTTACCGCAGCCTTCAACACCGCCGATACCACTGCGCAGTATGACCCGGCGGACGTGGAGAAGAACAAGGCCATGGGCGTCTTAGCCTATCTGTCCTGGCTGGTGCTCATCCCGATCTTCGCCGCCAAGGATTCCAAGTTTGCCCGGTTCCACGCCAACCAGGGCCTTGTATTGCTCATTGCATCGGCCATCTTCGGCGTTGCCAGATGGATCCTGAGCGAGATTCTTTTTGCGATCTCCTGGAGGCTCTATTTTGTGACAATCATCATCAGCCTGCTGGGCCTGGTGTTTCTGGCGCTTGCCATCATCGGCATTGTCAATGCCGCTACGGGCAAAGCGAAAGAGTTACCCGTCATTGGCCAGATCCGCATTCTGAAATAAAAAACCGGAGCTGCTCTGTGATTTGCAGAGCAGCTCCGAATATTATTGAGATTACTGTGCCTGCTTGGCGGTCTCGACCAGGGCAGAGAAAGCGGCGCTGTCGTTGATGGCCAGCTCGGACAGACTCTTGCGGTTCATTTCGATGCCGGCCTTCTTCAGACCGTTCATGAAACGGGAATAGTTGATGCCGTAGGGCTTGACGGCGGCGGAGATACGGGCGATCCACAGACGGCGGAAATCGCGCTTCTTCTGCTTGCGGCCGACATATGCATAAACACCGGACTTCTTGACAGCCTGCTTGGCCATCTTAAAGTGGGTGGACTTGGAACCCCAGTAGGACTTTGCCAGCTTCAGGACTTTATTTCTTCTCTTGCGCGTCATCATCGCGCCTTTGATTCTTGCCATTTTACTATCCTCCTATCCGATTACTTGTACGGGATCATCTTTTTGATGGCTTCCGTGTTGGTGACATCCGCGTAGGTCGTGCTTCTCAGGCGACGGCCGCGCTTGGTGTCCTTCTTGGTGAGGATATGGCTCTTGAAAGCGTGCGCTCTCTTGACCTTACCGGTCTTGGTGAGATTGAATCTCTTTTTTGCACCGCTGTGGGTCTTCAGTTTCGGCATGGGTACTTCTCCTTTTTCATTATTTTGCGCTTTTCGGCGACAGGAAAATAGACATATTTCTGCCGTCGAGCTTTGGTTTCTTTTCCATGTTGGCAACCTCGGCGCAGCCCTCGCCAAATCGAATCAAAAGCTCCTCGCCAATATCGGTATGGGCCATCTCACGACCGCGGAAGCGCACAGTGACCTTGACACGGTTACCATCCTTCAGGAATTTTACCGCATTGCGCATTTTGGTATTCAGGTCGTTGGTGTCGATGCCCGGAGACATACGGATCTCTTTGATCTCAACAACGTGCTGATTTTTCCTGGCTTCCTTTTCTTTCTTGAGCTGGTCGAAGCGGAATTTGCCGTAGTCCATGATCTTGCAGACCGGCGGAACAGCATTGGGAGAGATCTTGACCAGGTCAAGCTCCTGCTCCTCGGCCATTTTCAAGGCAGCCTCGGACGTGACGATCCCGACCATCGTGCCGTCGGCAGCGATGAGGCGGACTTCCTTATCCCGAATGTCTTCATTGAGCTGATGATCTAATTTGCCGATGGTAAAGCACCCCATTACACAACTACAAACAGAAAAAAGCGGATGCCAACAGCACCCGCAACCGAAAAGCGCGCAGAAAGACACGCAGAGCTTTCGATATGGAACCTCTTCGCAAAGCTGGAGGTGAGGACGCTGTCGACCTTCTTTGTTTCGCCTGAAGATTATAGCATGAATGTAAGCGGCTGTCAAGTATTATTTACAGACTTTTTCTGCTATTTTTCCTTTTCAAACGGAGGAAAATGTGGTATGATGTCAGCAGAAAGGAGGAATTCCTGTGAAACGAATCCTATGTGTTCTGCTGGCCCTCTGTCTGCTTCTGGCGCTGACGGCCTGCCGGACGGAAAAAACGCCGGAGGTAACGTCCCAGCCTACGGAAACGCAAAGCCCCACGGAGCCTTCTGAGACGGAGGAACCGGCACAGACGACAGCGCCGGAGGAATCGACGGATGATACGCAAACACCGGATGCGCCTTCCGAGGACGACCAATGGGCCTACAGCTATGCCGACGATATGGGAAGAATATGGGCCATGGGCTTTGCCAAGGTCACCAATGACACCGATTCCCCCATCCTGACCGAGTCCTGCACCTTCCGCTTCTGCGACGAGAGTGGCGCCGAGCTTTTTACGGCCAAGGATGTTTCCTGCTATCCTCAGGTCCTGAGGATTGGCGAGACCGGCTATTATTTTGAGATCGTGGAGACCGGCTTGGCGGAGGTGACGCCGCTGAAGCTCACCATGGAGGGCGGCGAACCCGTCACCTTCAAGGGCGGCATCCGCTATGAGACTGTCAATGTCAGCATGGTCAATTCGCCCTACGGCGGCATCCTGATCTCCGGCGAGGTTCGCAACTCCACGCCGGACACCGGCGAGCTGGTCTGCATTGCCGCTATTGTCTATGACGCCGGGGACAGGCCCCTGTGTGTGCTGTCCACCATCCTGGGCGAGGCCCTTCCTGCCAACTCCCTGGCAGGCTTCTCACTGGAAAACTACGACCTGCCGCCTGAGCTGAATGTTTCCGAGGCCGCAAGCTTTGAGATTTTCGCCTATCCCGTGGCATGAGCTTATCCAAAGGAGGTGCCCCAAGGCATGAAAAACAGACCCATTGCCGTGTTTGACTCCGGTCTTGGAGGCATCAGCGTGCTGCGAAAGCTGGTAGAGCAGATGCCGCAGGAGCATTTTCTCTATTTCGGCGACTCGAAAAACGCCCCCTACGGCAGCCGCGCCACGGAGAATATCCGCGCCCTGACCCTGAAAAATGCGGAGGCCCTCTTTGACCGTGGGGCCAAAGCACTGGTGGTGGCCTGCAATACCGCCACCTCCGCCGCCATCGACGCTCTGCGGGAACGCTACCCGGAGCGCATCATCGTCGGTATCGAACCGGCGCTGAAGCTGGCGGTCTCCCGCCATCCACAGGGCCGTATCCTGGTCATGGCCACCGACGCCACCCTGCGGGAGCATAAATTTGCTGCCCTGATGGACCGGTTTGCCGCCCAGTGCGACATCTGCAAATGTCCCTGCCCGGAGCTGGTGTCCTTTGTGGAGCGGGGCGAACTGACCGGCCCTGCGCTGGAGGAGACGCTATGCAGAGAGCTTGCGCCGTGTTTGCGGCCTGAGCCTGACGCGGTGGTTCTGGGCTGCACTCACTTCCCGTTCCTGCGGGAGACCATCCAACGCGTGGTGGGAGCTGGGCCGGAGCTTTTGGACGGCGCCGACGGCACGGCCAAGGAAGCGGAGCGCCGCCTGAAAGAGGCCGGACTGCTGCGGGAGCCGGGCCTTCCCGGCACTGTGGAGCTGACCAACAGCCTCCAGACCGCAGAAATTTTGACCCTCTCGGAACGCCTGCTGGAAGAATAGAATCATCAAGAAAGCCCCGGAGCGACCGGCAGTCTGCCGTGCGTTCCGGGGCATTTTGCTGTTATACATTTACAGAAGACCGGCAGGGAGCAGACCGCTGACCAGATGAACAGCCAGACCTGCCAGGACACTCAGACCGTAGAGGACGCCGATCACGGCGATGTTCTCCTTGTGGTTCTTGTTGGTGCGCAGCAGAACCAGCAGGCCGATACCGGCGTTGGAGAGCAGCCCCGCGAACAGACTGCCGGGACCGAGGACGCCGCTGAGATAGGATTCGGTGATGACCACGGACACGGAGCAGTTGGGGATCAGGCCGAAGAGACCGACAATCAGCTCGCCCAGGACGGGTTTGCTCAAAACGGTGCCGGAGAGCCGCTCCACGCCGATAAAGGTGAACAGCAGATTCAGAGCAAAGTTGACCACTACCAGCATGACCGCGATCTTCAGGGTGTGCTTCAGCGCCGAGACAAAGACGTTGCCCTCCTCGTCGTCGCAGGCGCAGTGCTCCCGGGCGCAGAAGCTGTGAATGTCCTTCTGTGAGCGGATGAAACGGTGCAGGATCAGATCGGCCAGGTAGCCCAGGACAATACCCATGGCTGCCTTGGAAAGGACAATGAGCAGGAGCCTGCCCAGACCCACATCGGAGAGGTGGGAGAGCATGATGGGCAGCATCTCGTCGGAGGTAGCGAAAAAGACAGCCAGCATGGTGCCGACGGTGATGGAGCCGGTGGAAAAGAGAGTGGCGGCGGCACCGGAAATGCCGCACTGGGGCACGATGCCCAGAATACCGCCCAGGGCAGGACCGGCCTTGCGGGAATAGCCGTGGAGGATCCCCTCATTAAAGCGCCGGCTGCGTTCCAGCAGCTCCATGAGCAGATAGGCGATGAACAGGACCGGGATGCTCCAAAGGCCGTCTGTCAGGCCGTCCAGCGCGGCGTCGCCCACCTGGGACCAGAAGCCGCCGTGGCTTTGTCCGGCGGTATGCAGCAGAAGATTTGTCAAATTCGTAAGCTCCTTTGCGGTAAGTTTAATCGGCGATCAGGGGCCGAAGCACGGCCTGCTCCTCAAAGCGCGTGTCGCGGGAATTGGTGATGAACACGATCTCCCGCAGGGTCTGAGGCTCGGAATAGAGCTGGACATAATGCTCCACCCGGCTGCCGGCCACGTCGTTGATGTAGATCCTGCCGGTGCAGGTGGAGACGGGGAAGTCCTCCGCGTCGGTGACGAAGGAGAGGACCGTGCTGCTGTTGGCAAAAAAGGAGGTGAGCTGGGAGGCAGCGTCGGCGATAATATCCGTCTTGCTCTTCTCCGAGCTGTAGGAGATGCTGGTGGTGTCGGGGAAACGGAAATGGGAAAAGGCAATCTCATGGAAGCCCCGGTTGGCCAGCTCCCGGGCGATCTGCATCAGGAAGGACTGCACGTTCTCATTGGCCGGATCCAGCCAGTAGCAGCCGCTTTCATCCATCCACAGGGCGCCGCTGGACAGGGGAAGGCCACAGGACTGATGATCCAGCGCGAACACCGGGTCAGTGAAGGCAGGGATCTCCGCGATGAGGTAAAAACCGTTGTCTGAAAGGTAGGAGATCATCTCGTCGATGACGGAAACGGCCACATCCGCTTTCGGCGCACCGGCGATGGAGGAGGAATAATAGAAGTTGCCGAAGATGCTTTTAAGCTGGATCATGACGGCACAGGGCTCCTGAATGGCCTTAATCTCCTCGAATACCGTCTCCGGCTTTTGCAGCATGGCCGTGGTGATGTAATAGCCGCCCATCTCCTGGATGGACTTCTCCACCGGTGCGCCCTGACTGTAGACGATCTGCGGGTTCTCTACCACAGGGCGTATCTGAGACTCGGCGGGGACGGAGGCTTCCGACGTTTCCTGGGAGAGACTCAGATGGGCACCGTCCCGGTCGTAGAGGATGTATGGCTCTAAATAGATGGTCATGACGATGCTGAGCACCAGCAGGCAGCCTGCCAGGATCAGGAGGGCGCGCAGGAGCTTTTTCAGCCGTATTTTATTGCGGTAAGAGATTCGTGCCATAACGCGGCCTCCTTACAGAATGATTTGCGGGAACGGACGGAAATCTACCGGGCATCCGCATCGGTGCAGCGGGCCAAAAGGCAGCACCATTCGTCCTTGTGGCGGCTTTCCGTAACGCGCAAGCCGGCCTGTTCGATGGCCCGCCGGACCTCGGACTCCCGTTCGTTCAGGATGCCGGAGCAGAGGAAGGTCGCTCCGGGGCGTAAAAACCGGGGAATGACGGGCATGAGCTGCACCAGGACACCGGCAACGATGTTGGCGCAGACGATGTCATAGCCGCCCCGGGTCAGTTCCTCCATCCGGCTGCGGTCGGTGATAACGTCGCCGGTGCAGGCGCGAAAACGGGTCTCGTCAAAGCCGTTTCGCAGGGCATTTTCCCGGGCGATATGCTCCGCTGCCGGATCAATGTCGATGCCCACGGCGCTTCCCGCGCCAAGACGCAGGGCGCAGATGGACAAAATACCGCTGCCGCTGCCCAGATCGGCGACCCGTTCGCCGCCGTGGATCAGCGTTTCCAGGGCGCACATACACATACTGGTGGAGGCATGGGCGCCGGTGCCGAAAGCCAGACCCAGGTCGAGCAGCACCGGCAGACGGCCCTGCAGGTCGTCCACCGTCATCCACTGGGGAACGACCAGGAGCTTTTCTCCCACGGGCAGGGGACGGTAGTTCTGCTTCCAGGAGTTTTCCCAATCCTCCCCGGGGATCGTCTCCAGCTTCAATGTCAACGGGCCAAAGTCGCAGACGGGATAGCGGGCGGGAAGCCCGGCAAGCAGCTCACGCAGGCGGATCAGCTCGGTTTCCGCCGACGGCTCCTCCAGATACAGCCGCACCTGGGACAGGCCCTCCATGCGCTTGCGCAGGTCATTGTCCACATAATCCCAATATTGCTGAGAGGTCTCCAGAAATTCCAGAAATTCCTCATCGTCATCGATCATCAGGCTGTCAAAGCCCGCCTCGCTCAGCTCCGCGCAGAGCAGCTCCACGCCGCAGGACACGGTGCGGATCGTCACTTCCAACCACTGCATTGCAAACGCCTCCTACACTATCTTTTCTATTCTACTAAATTCTGCGCCGAATAACAAGCCAAAAATTCTTTTCCTCTTTTATTTTCCTGAAAATCGTGTATAATGGAAAAAGCGAAAGGAGAAATCCCATGACAGAAAACATTGTTCTCGCCCCGGGTGTGACCCTGCGGGCGATGCAGACCGATAAATTCAAGACCGCCTGCTTCAGCGTCAATTTTCTGCGGCCCCACTGCGCCGAGGACGCGGCGGCGGACGCCCTCCTGCCCAGCGTACTGCTCCGCGCCACGGAGCGGTATCCGGACATCCGGAGCATTTCCGTCCGCCTGGACGAGCTTTACGGTGCCACCTTTGGCACCCTCCTGCGCCGCAAGGGCGAGGTGAAGCTCGTGGGCTTCTACGCCGACTTCATCGAGGAGGCCTTTTTGCCCGGGGGCGAGGAGGTCTTTGTTCCCATGTCGGAGTTTTTGGAGCAGGTCCTCTACCATCCTCTGACGGAAAACGGCATTTTCACCGCCCGGGCCGTGGAGGGGGAGAAGCAGAACCTTATCAACGCCATTGAATCGGAGCTGAATGACAAGCGCACCTACGCGGTGACCAAAATGCTGCGGACCATGTGCGCGGGAGAAGCCTACGGGGTGCCGCGCCTGGGCGACACGCAGAATGTGGACGCCATCACGCCGGAGAGCCTTTGGGCCCACTATCAGAAGGTCCTGACGACCTCCCGGGTGGAGATCTTCTACGCCGGACGGAGAAGTCCTCAGGAAGCGGCGGCCATACTCTCCCGCGTGTTTGCCGGCCACGGCTGCCTGTCACCCGTTTCGGCCCGGACGGAGGTCATCCGCCGTGCGGACACGGTGCGGGAATTCTCTGAGGCCATGGACGTGACCCAGGGCAAGCTGGTCCTGGGTCTGCGGACGGGTGTCACCGTGTCCGAACCGGAATTTCCCGCCCTGCTGCTGCTCAACGCCGTCTTCGGCGGCAGTATGAACAGCAAGCTGTTCCGCAATGTCCGGGAGAAGCTGTCTTTGTGCTACTACGCCAATTCCAGCATCGAAAGCTACAAGGGCGTCATGGTGGTCTCCTCCGGCATAGCCTTTGAAAACTACGAAACGGCGAAAACGGCGATCCTCCGCGAGCTGGAGGCCTGCCAACAGGGCGACATCACGCCGGAGGAGCTGGAGATCTCACGCCGCCTGGTGCTTTCGTCCCTGCGTATGTCCATGGACTCGCCGGTGCAGCTGGACGAATACTACATCGGCGCCGCAACGGCGCCCCGGGACGACCTGCCCGTGCTGATGGAGAAGATCTCCACCCTCACGGTGGAGGATCTCCGCCGCGCAGCCCAGCGTCTCACGCCGGATACGATCTTTTTCCTCAAGGGGGTGCAGGGATGAACTATGTTGCCTTTCCCCGGATCGGCGAGGGCTATTTTGAGGCCCGTCTGCCCAACGGCATGCTGATCCGCGTGGTACCCAAGCGGGGGTTTGCCCAGAAATACGCGTTTGTCGGTGTGGACTTCGGCTCCATCGACACGGCTTTCACCCTTGACGGCAGGGGCTGCCGGGTGCCCGACGGCATTGCCCACTATCTGGAGCATAAAATGTTTGACCTGCCTGACGGCAACGCCATGGACGGCTTTGCCCGCACCGGCGCCAACTGCAACGCCTTTACCAGCTATTCCATGACGGCCTATTATTTTTCCTGCACCGAGAGCTTTGAGGAGAATCTCAGCCTCCTGCTGCGGATGGTCACAACGCCCTGTTTCACCGCCGAGAGCGTGGAAAAGGAGCGGGGCATCATCGCCCAGGAGATCCGTATGTATGAGGACAGCCCCGAGACCCAGGTGTCGGAAAACCTGTTCGCCGCCCTCTACGCAGAGCACCCCGTCCGCAAGCCCATTGCAGGCACGGTGGAGAGCATCGGCACCATCACGCCGGAGCTGCTCTACGACTGCTTCCGGGCCTTTTACCGGCCCTCCAATATGCTCCTGTGCGTGGTCGGCGACGTGGACGCCGAGAAGGTGGCGGAGCTTGCCGCCGCAGTGACCGGCGGAGAAATGCAGACGCCTCCCCGGCGGGACTACGGCAAAAAGGAGGCCATGATGCCGGCACAGGCGTCCGTCAGCCGCACTATGGAGGTCTCCATGCCCACCTTTGCCATCGGCTTTAAGTGTGAACCGGCAGAAACCGGCCTGGAGGCCATGCGCCGGGAGATCATCGGCGATCTGGCGGCGGAGATCCTGGTGGGAGAATCCTCGGCCCTCTATCAGCGGCTCTATGAGGACGGCCTTATCGACGCCGGATTTTCCGCCGGCTACGAGAGCGTCAAGGATGCCTGCCAGCTTTCCGCCAGCGGCGACAGCGACGAGCCGGAGCAGGTCCTGGAGGCCATTTTGCAGGAGGCTGAGCGCATCCGGCAGGAGGGCTTTGAAGAAGAGCTGTTCCGCCGCCTGAAAAAATCTTCTCTGGGCAGACGCACCAGAGACCTTGACAGCTTCGAGAGTATCTGTTATCGTATTTGTGCATATCATTTTGACGGCGCGGACTATTTCCGCTTCCCGGAAGCCTATGCTTCCGTCACACCGGCAGACGTGAGTGATTTTCTGGTCAGGACGGTCTGCCGGGAGCGGGCGGTGCTGTCCGTGGTCCATCCAAAGAGATAGGAGGGAGCTTCCTTGTATTTTGACACCTCGCCGATTACCTTTCCCGGTCTCGGCATCGAGATCGACCCCTCGCAGGGCTTTACCATCCCAGGGACGCAGTTTGAGATCAAATGGTATGGTGTTATCATCGCCGTCGGCGTGCTGCTGGCGGTGCTCTACGTCATGCGCCGCGCCAAGGATTTCGGCTTGACGGGAGACGATATTCTCAATATGCTTCTCATCGGACTGCCCTGCGCCATCGTCGGTGCCAGACTGTATTATGTGGTCTTTGAATGGGACCGCTTCTTTGGCGAGGGCATCCCCTGGTATCAGTTTTTGAATCTCCGGGAGGGTGGCCTGGCCATCTACGGCGGCGTCATTGGCGCTTCTCTGGCGCTCATCCTCTACTGCGGCCTGAGCAAAAAACGCCGGGCGCAGATGCTGCCCAGCTTCGATGTCGTCGGCATGGGTCTGCTCATCGGTCAGGCAGTGGGCCGCTGGGGAAATTTCTTCAACCGTGAAGCCCACGGCGGCGTCACGGACAGCTTCCTGCGCATGGGCATCATCGAGAATGGGGAGCTGCTCTATGTTCACCCCACCTTCCTCTATGAGTCGCTCTGGAACCTCGTCGGGTTGGTCCTGATCCACTTCCTGTCGAAGAAGCGCAAATTTGACGGCCAGGTCTTTTTGTACTATATCATCTGGTACGGCCTGGGCCGCGCCTGGATTGAGGGCTTGCGGACAGACAGCCTTTACTGGGGCCCCTTCCGCGTCAGCCAGGTCCTGGCGGCGGTGTCCTGCCTGCTGGCGGTGGGCGTTTTGCTCTACGTCCTGCTGGTCAAACGGCCCGACCCGGCGAAAATGTTGGTAAACCGTGCGGCTGCTTCCGCTGAGGAGCCCGCGCCTGAAGAAACATCGGAAGATTAAGGAGGAATTGCTATGGCATCTATGGACAATATCAAGGACAAGGCAAACGCCGCCGCGCAGACCGCGGCAAAGGCGGCAAAGTATGTGGCTCTGGCCTCCAAAAAACGTCTGGAGATCGTGAAGGAGCAGGAAAAGATCCGCCGCAATTACGCCAAGCTGGGAAAGGTCTACTATAAGGACTATGTGACCGACGAGGAACCGGACGAGGCGGAATACAAGCCCATTTGCGAGGAGATCTCCGTCTCCTTCCGCCGCATCAATGAGCTTCGGGAGGAGATCGCCGAGGCCAAGGCCGAATACAATGGCGACAACGCTGCGGAGGATGAAGAGGACGAGGCCGACATTTTCGCATTGGAGGAAGCGCCGGTGTCCTCCGAGGGAGAAACCCCTGTGGAGGAAGCTCCCGCTGAGGAAACAGCGGAATAATCCATACGATCAAAGGGCGCGCTGCAAAAGACTTGCAGCGCGCCTCTTTTTGTGCGCCCGGTGAGCGCACGTTCTATAGGGTGAAAGACCTGCCCGCCAGTGGAAAGGGTAAGCCAAAGACAAGGGTATCCGTCGTGCGGCAGAATCAGGACGTCTCCCGTACTACGGCCAGGCCCTCGACCAGATTGGCAAAGGCCAGGGTGCCGTGGATGGCGGTCTGCCGCTCGAACAGGTCGGTCAGGATGACCATGTCCCCGTCACATTCGATCTTCATGACGTTGGACATGGCGACATTTTCGTCCTTGACCTCGTTGCGATAGACGGTGGAAAGACACATGACGCGCACCTCCTTACTTCAGCGACGCCAGAACTGCGCTCAGACGCAGATTGCCCTTTTCAAACTCGGAAACGGCGGCAAGGATCTGCTCCGAAGCGGCGTGGTTACCCAGGGCGTCCACTTTTTTTGCCAGGTCTGCCAGCTCACGGGCATGGGCGGCGTTGTGGTTAATCATATACTGCATCAGCGCCAGGGTCTCCTGCATGGGATCGCAACCGGCGCAGGTGTTGCACTCATGGGTGCAGTCGTGGTCGTGGGTATGCTCCGTCGGATGTCCCTCGGCGTCGTGGCTGTGGGTATGCTGGCCGTCGGCATGGGAATGGGTGTGGGTATGCTCATGGGTGTGGGTCACGCCGCCGTGAGTATGCTCATGGCTGTGGGTATGGGTGTGTTCCTCCTCGTGGTGCAGACGGAAAAGGGAAGATCTTGTTTCATTGAAGGTCATATTGCAAACGCTCCTTTTGATTCGTTCTTTTGGCCTCTATTATACTGCCTTTCTCCGCTGTTGTCAATTCGCCGGCCATCGGAAAATAAAACATCGACCACAGGAAAATACAGCGCGGCGGGACTGCCAAAAAACTGTCGGCAGCCCCGCCGCGAAAAGCGTATGGGTCAGGTCAGGAAACGCATGAGGATGGCGGCGACCTCGGCACGGGTGGCGCCGTCGCGGGGGACAAGGTAGAGGGTGTTGCCGTTTTTTCTGCCGCCGATCAGCCCCGTTTCCACGGCCCACTTCATGGGGCCCTCTTTTTATTGCGCAAAGCATTTGTATCGTTTCCCGGGTCATTGCCCGTTGACAAGGGTCAGGAACCGGGTGAGCATGGCGGCGATCTCGGCGCGGGTGGCGTAGGCCTGGGGGGAGATGGTGGTCTTGCTGGTGCCGTTGATGATGCCGGCGCCCACTGCCCAGGTCACGGCGTCAAGGGCGTAGAAGCTGATGGTGCCCCGGTCGGCATAGGCGGTCATATCGCCGTTGGCAAGACATTCCACACCGCAGGCCTGAGCATAGCGGAACAGGAAAGCGGCAAACTGCTCCCGGGTCACGGGGGCGTTGGGGGAGAAGGTGGTTGCCGAGGTGCCGTTGACGATCTGGTAGTAGCGGCCCCAGTTGACCGCGTCGGTATACCATTGCCCCTCAGGGACATCGGTAAAGCCGTAGCGCCAGTCAAAGCTGTCGGCGCCGCTCATGTTGGCAAGCACCTTGACCACCATGGCACGGGTCGTGGTTTGGTTTGGCTCAAAGGTGGTGGGGGAGGTGCCGTTCATCAGGCCGGCCCAGTAGGCGCTGTGGACATAGGGGAAGTACCATGAGGTTTCGGATACGTCGGTAAACGGCACGGTGGAAAAGTCCGCAAAGGGCAGTCCGACACTTTCGGCGTAACGCTCGGCATAGCTGCCGTGTGTGCCGAAGATGGTACATTCGGCGTTGCTCGGCGGAAGAGACTCGAAGCTTTCTACTGTGACGGGCATGTAGATGCCATGGGGGAAATATCCGCTACTAAAAATTCCTGCCTCCACACGGCGGACATTGTTCCCAAGAATCAGATCGCTGGGATCAACGCTCCAGCCCTTCAAGCCACAGAAAGCCCCGGAAGCGACGGTGGTGACCGGATAGCCATTTACCTCGTCAGGTACCGAAAAGGTGCTGTTATAGGCTTCGTAGGCCCGCTGCAGAGCGGCTTTGCCGTTTTCTATGCTGTATACCGCATTTTCGGTGATGACAAAGTCGTCCCAGTCTGGGTCAATGGGGAGAAATCCGCAATACTTCTTTTCGCAGTATTCTTCCGCCAGAGTGCCGGGGTAGCCGAGGATAAGTCTCAGGTGGCCGCCAAGGGTGGAACTGTTGTATTCCTCCAGAATGACATTGGTTTCCGTAAAGGATGCAGGCAAATAGAGCACAAAGAGTTCTTCGCAAGCGCTGAAGGAATTGTGATAGATGGCCCGAATATTCTCAGACATACGGACCAGCTTCAGCTTTGGACAGATCCAGAAGCCATCAGGGCGGATCTCCGTAATCGTGTCGGGCAGGTAGACGGAGGTGAAGTCGCACGAGGTAAAGGCATCGGACTCAATCCGCCGCACGGGGAAGCCGTCTACCGTTTCCGGCACGACGCAGTGGTCCTCCAACAGGGCGGGAACGGTGGATTTCAGAGCGGCATAGCCGGCGTTGGGAAGAATGCGGAAGGTCATGCCGTCGATGGTCTTGGTGTAGGCAGGGGGGTTGGCCTGACCGGTCAGAAGATTGACAAAGGTTATATTGTATTCGTCACATTCCACCTCAGCGGCATTGCCGGGGTAGCCGTAGACCGTCTTTATATCGCTGCCGTAAAGGAAGCTAACGCAGTCGGTCACACTGGCGGGAACGGTCAGCTCCTTGAGGGCCGTCCCGGCAAAAGCACCGGCTCCAATCACCTCCAGACCGTCGTTGAGGGTGACGGAGGCGAGAGATTGTGTGCTGAATGCCTCATCATCAATGGTACGCAGTGCATCGTTGCAGATCAGCTCTGTGATGCCGCAGGTATGGAAAGCGTCGGGGCCGATATAGGTGAGCGGCTTTGGCAGCTCCACACGACCGAGGGACAGGTTGACGAAAGCACTCTCGCCGACGTATTCCAAAGAGGCGGGGAGATTGACGCTTTGCATATGGTACTGCGCACGGCAGCTCTTTCGCAGGATGGAGCGGATGCTGTCGGGCAGCGTCAGGTTTCGGACATCGCCGGTAAAGCATTTCGGTGCGATGCAGACCACGGGGCAGCCGCCCAGAGTATCGGGAATGACCACGTCCCCCTCTGCCCAACAGCTCCATAGGGTTGCCTCACCGTCGTGGAGAACATACTGCAGCTCGCCCTCGGTGACGATCTCATCAGTCAGAGGATCAAAGGGAAGTTCCTCAAAATAATAAACCTGCGCAAATTCAGACGCGTTGGCAGCCAGCTTCGTGCCCCGATGGCAGAAAACGCGGCAATCGGTAGGAAGAGAACCGTCCACCTCTGTGCCGAGAACATACAGGTCCGTCAGCGTGTCGGTGCCGCCAAAGCCGGAGACATAGGTCACGGAAGCGGGAACCGTCACCTGCGTCAGCTTCGTCCTGCCAAAGGTAGAGCTGATCACCTCCAGACCGTCGTTCAGGACCACCTCCGTCAGAAGTGTGTCGGAAAAGGAGGCCTGACAGAGGGTGCGCATGGTGGAGGGGAGAATCAGCTTCCGAATGGGAGCATTTTGGAAAGCATAGTGCATAACAGCCGTTACAGGCAGACCGTCCAGCGTCTCAGGGATGCTCAGAATCTCCGGGACCTGACCGTAGTAGCCGGTGATATGGATTTCGCCGTTTTCCTCCTCATAGACGTAGGAAAAGGGATATTCCTCCGCCTGAACGGCGGGGAAAAGTGTGAAGAGCAGGGTCAGCACCAGAATCAGACTGAAAATACGTTGCTTCATGGCAAATATCCTCCTATCAGGCCGGACAGACCGCCGGCCGGACCGTTGCCGGGATTGATCTCCGGCGTGTCAGACAGACCGCCGCTGTAAATGTCTGTATAGTCCACGGACTGGACGTTTCCTTCGGCGGCGGTGACGCTCACACTACCCAGATACCAGGTCGAGCTGCCGTCGGTGCACCAAAGGCCAGCAGAGCCGACGCTGACACCGTCAACGGCGCAGCCGGCATAAAAGGACATACCGGGCCATGCTCCGGGGTCATCCTCAAAAGGATAATCGGCTGCGGCATAGGCATGGACGATTTCGGGATTGTCGGAATAAATGGTCAGGGGACTGGTGGTAAAGAGCACAAGCTGGGAGCTTTCCCCAACGGTCAGACTGGAGGGAAATACATCTACCGTGAAGGAGGCGGCGCGGCGTTCGCTTTCCTCGCCTTCCGTTTCGGACGTTTCCTCAGGCTCCGTCACCTCGGGAATCTCGGAGGAAAGCTCGGTGGAATCTGTCGGAATCACGTCTGTGGCGGGGACGGTATGCACCGGCGCAGGAAGCTCCGGCGGCTCCGTGACGGGAACTTCGGAGGAAACAGCAGGAGACGCGGCAGGTTCCTGCGGCGTTTCTGCGGCGGAGGTCCCCATGGTCAGGAAGCCCAGGGCCAAAAGGGCGCACAAAACCACACCCGAGCCGATGCTGATCAGCGGATGGACCCGGGATTTTTTCATGGCCTTGAGACGGTTGGCCGTGCTGCTGAAGGAAAAGCCGGTCTGCAGGATGCTGTTCAGGCGGGATTGCTCTGCGGCCACCAGGGTCCGGGCATAATACAACCGGTGTTCCTGACCCAGGCGAGCGACAACTGCCGCGTCACAGCGCATCTCCATATCCTCGGAGGCCAGATATACCATGAGCCAGACCAGAGGGTTGAACCAGTGGATGCAGGCCGTCAGAAGCAGCAGCAGCTTCATCCACAGGTCAAGGTGGCGGATGTGCGCCTGCTCGTGAAGCAGGATGTGGGTGACCTGCTCCTGGTCGGGAAGCTCCGTCGGCAGCAGGACCGTGGGACGGAACAGACCATAGGTCAGCGGCGCTTTCAGCCCGTCCAGCATCCGCACCCTAAGCCCGTCGGGGACCTGAATGTTCTCCGGCAGCGGCACGGAAAAGCGGAAAGCGCGGAGGCTGCGCAAATGGGAAATAAGAAAGGCACAGCCAAAAAGCAAAATACCGCCCAGCCAGATCAGGCCGAGAATTTCTCCGGTGGAGAGGGAAGTCTTGGGCGCAGCGGTTTCTGTGCCGGTCGGGACCGGCGGAACAGGCGCGGCGTCCTCTGCAGCCTCAGCAACTCCGTTAGTTCCGGCGGCCTCTGCAGTGATGGTGACCGCCGTCGGCATCTCACGGGAAAAGACAGGCAGGTTGAACACGCTCAGCTCCGACGAGACAAAGACGGGGACAAGCAGCCGGAGAATGGCAAGGGTCCACAGGGCAAGCAGTACGCTGCGGTGGAGACGGTGCTGCAGCAGCAGACGCAGAACGCAGATCACGGCAATGAGCAGACCTCCGGCCAGACTCATTTGCAGCAGCGTCATTTTTCGCCCTCCAGCTCGCGCAGGGACTGATAGAGCTTCTCCATCTGCGCAAGGGTCAGCTTTTTGCGGCCGATGAGGGAGGCGACCAGAAGATCAGCCGAGCCGTCAAAATCGGAGCTGAGCAGGGCGTCCGTCTCCCAGCAGGAGACCTCCTCCTTGCTCACCATGGCGGTACAGCGGAAATTTGGGTCCTCACGCTTGATGTAGCCCTTTTCTGCGCAGCGGGTCAGCATGGTGTAGGTGGTGGTTTTCTTCCAGCCGAGGCGCTCACCCAGCACAATGGCGACCTCCTTGGCGGTTATTGTGCCGCGTTCCCAGAGGACCTCCATGACGCGGCGTTCGGATTCGGCAAGACGCATATACAATTCTCCTTATGAAATAATCTATACAAATATTCTACGACAGTAGAAGAGCGAAGTCAATAGGTAATTGACATTTTTTGAGAAATTTTTCAGTTGTAAGGTCTGAGAAAAAGATGTATAATGGAGAAAAATGACGCAAAGGGAGGGAGCGCCTTGCGAGACATACGAAAAAAGAGAATTCTGCTGCTGACGGCTGCTATGGTCGTGCTGGCAATTTGCCTGACAGCGGCGTTTCTTCTTTCTGACGGACTGGAAAGCCACGACGAAGGCAGCAGCTTTGCCATCCATATGACGGAGATCATGGGCTCCAACAGCGCGTATCCCGGCCCAGACGGTAAGTATTACGATTGGGTGGAGCTGCACAATAGCGCCAACGCCTCCATCGACATTTCCGGCTATCATCTGACGGACAATGACCGGGCGGTAAAATACACCGTTCCCGGCGGCACCGTGCTGCCCGCGGGCGGATATTATGTCGTCTGGTGCGACGCCGGCGCCCCTGACGGGTCTGATCTCGCCGGTTTTTCCATCTCCCGCGACGGCGGCGAGGTGCTCTACCTGATGAACACTAAAAATGTGGTGGTGGACACGGCCTACACTGTCTCCATGGAGCGCAACCAACCCATGGTGTTCAGCGCCGGCGGCTGGAGCTTGGGCAGCTTTGCAACTCCCGGCTTTGCCAACAACGCAGCGGGCTACGAGGCATACCGGAACAGCCGCAGCGCCGACAGCTTCCCCGTGGAGCTGAGCGAGATTGTCGCCTCCAATCGTCTCTATCCCGCGCCCGACGGCGGCTATTATGATTTCATTGAACTGCACAACACCGGCACCGATCCGGTGGCCCTCTCCGGCTGCCGCCTGTCCGATACGGACGGCGAGGCAAAATTTACCCTGCCGGATGACCTGGTACTGCCGTCGGACGGCTATTATGTGGTCTGGTGCGGCGGAGAAACGGGGGCCAACTTCAGCCTTTCCCGTGATGGCGGAGAGGTCGTTTGCCTGCAAAGCCCCAGCGGAGAGCTGCTCGACCGGGTGGAGCTTCCGACGTTGGGCCAGAACGAAGCCTATGTACGCAGAGCACAGGAGGCCTGGCAGATCGAGACCCGTGCGACTCCCGGCTATTCCAATGACGACAGCGGCTACGCCCGGTACGTCGCCTCCTTCGGTTTGGATGACTGCGGTCTGGTGCTCAGCGAGATCATGACGAACAACCGCGGCTGCCTGTGCGACGGTGATGGCGATTTCGGAGACTGGGCCGAGCTTTACAACGGTGGCAGCGCGGCGGTGAATCTGACCGGCTGGTATTTGACCGACGATCCGACGGAGCCGCAGAAATGGGCGTTCCCGGCCATGACGTTGGAGCCGGGAGAATACCTGCTGGTCTTCTGCGACGGAAAGGACCGCACCGGTGCGGAGCTGCACACCAGCTTTTCCCTCTCCGCCAGCGGCGAGAGCCTGTGCCTGGTGACGCCCATCGGTTCGACGGCGGATCAGGTGGAGCTTCCCGCCCTGAGCGCAGACCGCGCTTTTCTTCGCAACGACGACGGGAGCTTCTCCGTCACCGACGCGCCGACACCCGGCTATCCCAACACCGACGAGGGGAGAAAGGCTCTGCGGAAGACCGGGGCCCACGGCGCTCTGGTCATCAACGAGGCCATGACCGCCAACGACCGCTATCTGGCCCAGTCCGTCGGCGAATACCCCGATTGGGCGGAGCTGAAAAACACCTCCGATGCGCCTGTTTCCCTGTCCGGCTGGAGCCTGACGGACCGCAGCGACGACAAACAAAAATACCTCCTGCCAGATGTGACCCTGCAGCCGGGAGAGACGTATCTGATCCTGTTTTCCACGGAGATGCTGGGCTATTCCGCCTATCCCGTGGCGCCCTTCAGCCTCAGCGCCGAGGAGGACTGGCTCCTCCTCTATGACCCGGAGGGCGGGCTTTCCGACTACATCCATCTGTATCAGATCCCCTACGGCTGCAGCATGGGCCGCGATGACGAGGGCCAGTGCTACTTTGCAGAGCCGACGCCCGGCTGGGAGAACTCCGGCGGCGAACCGGGGATCTCCGCCGCGCCCACGGCTTCCGTTGTACCCGGCATCTATAACGGAACGGAGCCTCTGACCGTGGCGCTGTCGGCCCCCGGTGAGATCTACTACACCCTGGACGGCAGCCTCCCTACGACGGCCTCCGCGCACTATGAAGCGCCGCTGACGCTGAGCTCGACCACGGTCCTGCGGGCGGTCTGCGTGGAGGAGGGCTGCCTGCCCGGCGACGTGGTCTCTCTGAGCTATATCATCAACGAGGGACACACCCTCCCTGTCCTCAGTCTGACGGCGGATTACGGCGATATTTTCGGCGGCAACGGCATCTATGTCAACTATTACAAGGATTGGGAGGTCTATGCCAACCTGTCCTATTACGATCAGTCCGGCGGCTCCTTTTCCATCGACTGCGGCCTGAAGCTGTACGGCTCCATGAGCCGCCAGACCAACGCAAAAAAGAATTTCAAGGTGGTATTCCGGCCGCGCTACGGGCAGAAAACTCTGGAATACGACCTGTTCGACGACTGCGATGTGACCTCTTTTTCCTCTCTGGTGCTTCGGGCGGGGCAGGATTACCCCCTGGCGCTCATGCGGGAGGAGCTGATGACCTCCCTGGCCGACGACGCCTCCGACAGCGTCCTGACCCAGCATTTCCGCTATTGCGTCCTCTACATCAACGGTCAGTATTTCGGCATCTACTGCCTGAAGGAGGCCTATTCCCCGGAATACTACGCGGCTCACTTCAACGTATCGCCCGAGAGCGTTACGGTCCTGCGGGTCATCAACGTAGCCGCCTCCAACGCCAACCTCTATCCCCTCATGTGCTATGCCCAGAGTCATGATCTGACGCAGCAGGAAGAATTTGACTACATCGCTGATAATGTGGATTTGGAGAGCCTGGCTGACTGGGTGATTCTGCAGGCCTACAGCGGCAACAGCGATATTCTCAACAACGTGCGCTACCTGATGAGCACGGAAGACGACGGCAAGTGGCGCTACGCCTTCTACGATCAGGACTGGACCTTCCTGACCCATGGGAACATCACCCGGACGGCGCTGAATTCCGAAACGCAGTACGGCATGATCCCCCGGGCCGTGCTGAAAAACAAGGACTATCAGGACTATTTCCTCAAGCGCCTGGCTTACCAGTTGGAAAACACCCTCTCCGATGAAAACGTCCTTGCCCGCATCGACGAGCTGCAGGAGATCCTGCGGCCGGAAATGGAGCGGGAACGGGCGCGCTGGGGAGGAAGCGTCAGCAGTTGGGAGTATTCCGTGGACAAGCTCCGCTCTTTCGTTACGGATCGCAGCCGCAGCAGGGAACTGATCGATGATTTTTCCCTCTACTTCGGCCTGACCGAAGCGGAAAAGGAAGCCTATTTCGGGGGGCTGCTGCCATGAGCGCTATGCGATATGAACTGAAATACGAGGTAAACGAGGCGGTGCTGCCCCTCCTGCGGGCAAGACTTCGGGCAGTGATGCAGCCGGACAGGCACAGCGGCCCGGAAGGCTACCTGGTTCGCAGCCTCTACTTTGACGATGTGGACAGCTCCGCCTACCGGGACAAGCTGAACGGCCACTTGGAGCGAAGCAAGCTGCGTTTACGCTATTACAACGGCGATGAAAGCTATATCGTCCTGGAAAACAAGGAGAAGCTGGGCCAGATGACCCGCAAGACCGCCCAAAAGGTGAGCCGGGAAACGGCGTTGGCCATGGTGAACGGCGACCGGGCGCGGTGCATAGAGGCAAGAGGCCCGGTCATGGACCAGTTTCTGACACGGGGTGGGACCCGGATCCTCAAGCCCCGGGTCCTGGTGGACTACCGGCGCACGGCCTTTGTCCATCCCGTTTCCAACGTGCGCATCACCCTGGACGAAAAGGTCTCCACGGGCCTTTACCGGACGGACCTTTTCGACCGGGAGGCGGCGCGTCTGCCGGCTTTGGACCGGGGAAGGGCGGTGCTGGAGGTCAAATTCGACCGGTTCCTGCCGCCCCACCTGGACGATGCTCTGCGGGACATCCCTATGGTCCGCCTGGCTGTATCAAAATATGTAAAATGTCTCGGCGTACTGGAATAAGCGCCGGGAAAGGAGAATAAGCTATGAGAGATCTGCAAAGCCTGTTTCTGGAGGAATTTTCCGCTATCTCCGTGGGAGAACTGCTGACGGCGGTACTGCTGTCTTTCTTCCTGGGGCTGTTCATCGTGGCGGTCTACCGGGTGACCTACTCCGGCGTCCTGTTTCAGAAGAGCTTCGCCCTGGGACTGGTGCTGCTCTCCATGGTCACCTCCCTGGTGATCCTGACCATTTCCTCCAATGTGGTGCTGTCGCTGGGCATGGTGGGCGCTTTGTCCATCGTCCGTTTCCGCACCGCAGTCAAGGAGCCGATGGATACGATCTTCATGTTCTGGGCCATCGTGGCGGGCATCATCACCGGCGCGGGCTATGTGCCTGTGGCCATCATTGCCACGCTTCTCATCGGTGTTTTGTTCCTCGGCCTGAGCTTTGCCGGAGTCCGCTTCCGTTCCAGCGCCTATCTGGCGGTGGTGCGTTATAACGCGGCGTCAGATGAGACCGTGAACAGCGCGCTGCGGCTGCTGCCCAAGTATAAGCTCCGCTCTAAAAATATGGTGGGCGACGCTTTTGAAATGGTGCTGGAGCTGAAGCTGACGGAGGCACAGAGAAAGCAGGTGGAGGCTTTGCGCTCGGTAGAGGGCGTGCAGGAGGTCAACATTTTGAGCTACAACGGCGGTACCACCCTTTAGCTAATTACCGCTTGACAAAACGCTGCCGCATGTTTATGATAATACTATTACAACAGAAAGAGAGGAAGCCTTATGGAGAATTACAACCAGACAGAGCTGCTGGGCGGCACCCCCGAAAACGGAGCCACGCCGGAACCCGTCCCTGCTCCCGCACCGCAGCCTGATTTTGCGCCCAACGCCCCTCAGTACGGCGCTGACCCCAACGGCTATGCGCCCGCACCGGAAGCTCCCAACCCCTACATCCCCAACAACGCCTACAACCCGAATCAACCCTATAGCCCTAACAACGGCTACAATCCCAATGGCTATTACTACAATACCCCTGCCCAGTACAATCAGCCGATATACCAGCAGCCGGTTCAGCAGCCGGAGAAACAGCCTGGCAGCGGTTTGGCGACTGCGTCCCTGGTGCTGGGCATTTTGTCCCTGATCCTGTTCATGTTCCCCTTTATCCCCAGTATCCTGGCCATCATCTTCGGCGGCGTTGCCAAGTCCAAGGGCAACAAGAGCGGCATGGCCACGGCGGGTCTTGTCTGCGGCATTATTTCCCTCGTTTTCTGGGTCCTCCTTATTGTGCTGAGCATTTCCGCTGCCTCCTTTGCCACTTCCGCTTCCGAATTCCTCCCGTCTATCATATATTGATGTACAAAAACACACGGCACACTGCTTCATCGCGGTGTGCCGTGTTGCTGTATACTTATGTGATGAGGCGTCGGGCAAGAGCTTCGTTTTCGGCAGACAGACGGCGCAGGCGCTGGATGTTCTCCGATTCAAAGGGCTCTTCCGCCATGGCCGCGTCGATCAGGTCTGCCAGCGTGCCCAGGTTGACCTCCTGCAGGGGCAGGTAGAGGTCCTGACCCAGATAGTCCAGAAAGCCGCTGACCTTGGGGTCATAGACGATACCTACCATGGGAACGCCCTGCCCCGAGGCGAAGATCAGCGTGTGCAGGCGCATGGACACCACCAGGGACATCCGACGCACCAGAGCCAGAATTTCCGCGCCGTTGGTCCCGGCGCTCAAAACCAGATGGGGGCAGCGGATCTTCTCCGCGACGGCCCTGACCGCTGCCTCATCCCGGGCAGGCTCCATTGCGTAGAGCAGAGGAATGAGGCCGTACTCCCGGTGCAGATACTCCGCCGTTGCGGCAAAGGCACCGATCTTTTCCGTGAAGCCCTCCCAGGGCCGCAGGGCGATCATGGCGTAGGATTTGCCCTCTACCAGACCGCTGCGGCGCAGATAGGAACGCAGCTCGTCGGTATCCGGCGGGTCGATGAGGAGGGCCGGGTCGGCGTTGAGGTGGATTTCCGGCTCCGTCACGCCAAGCTGATGCAGGGTGTCGATGGAGTAGCGGTCCCGGACGGAGATGATATGGGCGCAGCGGTTCAAAACCTTTTCCGTCCGTTTCTGGTTCCGCGCCCGGGAGATGGGACCGACGCCGCAGCCATAGAGCATGACCTTGCAGCCGCAGCGGTGGGCCTGCCGGATGCTGAACAGGTAGTACAGCAGAGAGCGGGTGCTGGTGGCATCCTGCATCAGGGTGCCGCCGCCGCTGATATAGAGCTTGGTGCGGCGCAGAAGACGCCCGATTTTAAATACGGAGAAGGTATACACCGCGTCGATGCCAGCACAGAGCTTGGTCTCCATGGGGTCGCGGCTCAGGGCGGTGATGGGAAGGTCCGGGTCGATATGGTGGAGCTGCTCCACGATGGCGTTCAGTATGGCATTATCGCCGCTGTTGCCCTTGCCGTAGGCACCGCAGATGACCACGCCGTCCCGCAGTCCGACAGGGCGCTTGGCCCGGCGGATGATAGTCTCATAGATGGTTTTCTGCTTGCTGACCATGGCGTCCAGGGAAAAGTCCCGGCGAGTCTTTTCACAGAGCTTTTCACCCATGGCGAGACGCTCCTCCCGGTGACGGGCGAAATAGACCATATGGGCGGTCAGCTTTGCAACGTCACGCGGCTCAAACAGCAGACCGTTGAAGCCGTCGTCGATGAGATAGGGGACGCCTCCGACCCGGGAGGAAATGGTGGCGCAGCGCATCCTCGCGCCCTCAGTCAGCGCGTAGGGGAAGGTCTCTGACAGGGAGGTCAGAACGTTGACGTCCAGGGCGTTGTAGAAGCTGTCGATCTGCTGCACCCAGCCGGCAAAGCACACCGTTCCGGCCGGACACAGCTCCCGCGCCAGAGCGCGGATCTCTGCCTCCTGTTCGCCGTCGCCGGCGATGACCAGACGGATGTTGGGGCATTCCTCCACGGCGGCGGCAAAGGCGCGGATCAGCGTCGTCATGTCCTTGACCGGGTTGATGCGGGCGGCAATGCCGAAGACTACCGTGTCCTCCTCCACGCTCAAGCCTATGCTTTTCAGATACTCGGCCCGGGGAATGATCTCCAGCTGGCGGGAAAAGTCCACGCCGTTATAGAGCGTATAGACCCGCTGCGGGTCAAAGCCCCGGGAGATGAGCAGATTGGTCATGCCTGCCGATACGCCCACCCAGGCGTCAAAGCGCCGCAGGGCGATTTTGTTGATGTTGCCGTAGGTCAGAGCGGCCATGGGTCTGCCCAGATAGTCCAGCCGGTAGTCGCTGTGAATGGTGGAGATCACCGGCACACCGGCTTTTTTCCGCAGGAGCATCCCCATCATATTGGCCCGCGCACCGTGGCAGTGGATGACCTGGTAGCCGTCGTGGCGGATCATGGCCAGGATCCGTTTTCCCGTGCGGAGCAGACTGGCGTCGGCAATGACCGTGGTGGGGATGCCCAACTGGCGGGCCTCGTCGGCGAAAGGCCCTTCGGTAAAACAGATGAGGTGGACGGTTTCGGTTTTGTTCAGCCCGGCCAGAAGGGAGAGCACGTGGGTCTTTGCGCCGCCTACGTCACCGCCGGAGATCATGTGGATGATTTTCATAAGTCAGACCTCGGAGAATATCCTCTTGAATTTCTGCTGCATATCTACTATAATTATGATAAAAACTGTCGGCTCAGCCGATATGCGACTGATCCGGCAGCCATTATTATAATACTTTTTCCGTTAAGAAGCAACGAGAATTACAGGAGGAAACTATGAAATTATTCGGAAAAGGCGGAAAACTGAACGTGATTGACATGATTGTCATTCTGATTCTGGTCGCCGCACTGGCCTTCGCGGCCTACAAGCTCCTGGGGCCGGATACGGAAGCCCTGGACGCCAACGGCTCTCTGTCCGCTCCCAACATCCGTTTCCAGGTGCTCTGCGAGGACGTTCCCGTGGCCCTGGCGGACAGCATCGTCTCCAGCCTGTCCTCTGAGGCGACGGTGGTCGACGGGGTCACCGTTCCGATGAACCGGATGTATAACAGCAACAAGCTGGTGGACGCCCAGATCACCGCCTGGGATATTCAGGCAGACGGTGAGGGCCGTGCCGACCTGTATCTGACTGTGGAGGCTGCGGCCACCGTGACCGGCGGGGCCTACTCCATTGTCACCCAGGAGGTCCGGCTGGCTAAGGAGTATATCGTGAAGACCGTGGATGTGGAAATCACCGGCGTGATCTTCAGCGTGGAGAAGCTGGGATGAACGAGCTTCTGACCACCTCCTTCCTCTCTGTCTCTTATACACATCTCCGAGCCCACGAGACGTAGAGGAATCT
>CAMFZO010000002.1 GCA_946006895.1 uncultured Clostridia bacterium
GCAGCGTCAGATGTGTATAAGAGACAGGCTCTGACTGTGGGGATCTACGAATAACGGAGAAAATGGTTGACAAAGCGTGGCAGTTTTGCTAAAATAACCGTATAAAATGCGAAATATGCGTTGAGGAAGCCAATCTGCGCAAACGGCGTCAGCGAATGGGGAAAGGGTGAAAGCTCCATAGCCGGGACCGCAGACAGCCACTTCCGAGCCGCCTGCGATGAGCAGGACGGTCCATCCCCGTTACCGGATGACTAAGATATCGCTTGACGCGATAATTAGGGTGGTACCGCGATCGACCTCGCCCCTATTCTCGGGGTGGGGTATATTTTTTATTCGGAGGATTTTCCATGGCAACGAAAAAATACGGCGTAAACGAACTGCGCGAGATGTTCCTGTCCTTTTTTGAAAGCAAGGGTCATCTGCGTCTTCCCAGCTTTTCCCTCATTCCGCAGAACGACGCGTCTCTGCTGCTCATCAACTCCGGCATGGCCCCCATGAAGCCCTATTTCAAGGGCGAAGTCGTGCCGCCGCGCCGCAGAGTCTGCACCTGCCAGAAGTGCATCCGCACCGGCGACATCGATAACATCGGTCACACCGCCCGCCACGGCACCTATTTTGAGATGCTGGGCAACTTCTCCTTCGGCGACTACTTCAAGCACGAGGCCATCGCCTGGTGCTGGGAGTTTTTGACTGAGGTCTGCGGCCTGGAAAAGGACCGGCTCTATCCGTCGGTCTATGAAAAGGACGACGAGGCCTTTGACATCTGGAACAAGGAGATCGGTATTCCTGCCGAACGCATTTTCCGCTTCGGCAAGGAGGACAACTTCTGGGAGCACGGATCCGGCCCCTGCGGCCCCTGTTCCGAGGTCTATTATGACCGGGGCGTGAAGTACGGCTGCGGCAAGCCCAACTGCACCGTCGGCTGCGACTGCGACCGCTATATGGAGGTCTGGAACAACGTCTTCTCCCAGTTTGACAACGACGGCCACGGTAACTACACCGACTTGGTGCAGAAGAACATTGACACCGGCATGGGCCTGGAGCGTCTGGCAGTGGCCTGTCAGGATGTGGATTCCCTGTTTGACGTGGACACCGTGATGAATATTACCAACAAGGTGACGGAGCTGACCGGCGCGAGCTACGGCATGAGCCACGAGAAGGATGTCTCCCTGCGCGTCATCACCGACCATATCCGCGCTTCGACCTTTATGATCGCCGACGGCGTGCTGCCCTCCAACGAGGGACGCGGCTATGTTCTGCGTCGGCTTCTGCGCCGTGCGGCGCGTCACGGCAAGCTGCTGGGCGTCAACAAGCCCTTCCTCTGCGAGATCGTCGAGACGGTCATCCATGAAAACGAGGGCCACTATCCCTATCTGCGGGAGAGAGCCGAATATATCACCCGCGTTGTGCGCGTGGAGGAGGAGAACTTTGCCAAGACCATTGACGGCGGCATGAGAATTTTCTCCGAAATGCTGGCTGCCCACAAGGAAGCCGGCGAGAGTGTCTTCTCCGGTGCTGACGCCTTCAAGCTCTACGACACCTACGGCTTCCCCATCGACCTGACCATGGAGATGGCAAAGGATGAGGGAATGCGTGTGGACGAGGAGGCCTTCCGCGCCCTCATGCAGGAGCAGAAGAGCCGTGCAAGAGAGGCACGTAAGGCCCTGGGCGACCTGGGCTGGACCGGCATGGACTTCGGCCAGGAGATCCCGGAGACGGAGTTCGTGGGCTATGAAAACACGGAAAGCGACGGCAAGATCCTGGCCATGATTGCCGACGATGAGCCGCGCACCGAGATCGCCGCAGGCGTGGAGGCCGTCATTGTCCTGGACTGCACCGCCATGTACGCGGAAATGGGCGGCCAGGTGGCGGACCACGGCACCATTGAAAGCGAAAACGGCGTCTTTGAGGTCAATGACGTTCAGAAAAACAAGGGCGGCAAGTATATGCACTACGGCGTGGTCAAGTCCGGCACCCTCAAGCTGGGCGATACCTGCCATGTGACGGTTGATGCTGACCGCCGCAAGGCCATCTGCCGCGCCCATACCGCCACCCATCTGCTCCAGACGGCTCTGGTGCGGGTCCTGGGCGATCACTGCCATCAGGCCGGTTCTCTGGTGGAGCCGGATCATCTGCGCTTCGACTTTACCCATTTCTCCGCTGTCACGCCGACGGAAATCATGAACGTCAGCAATGAGGTCATGGACATGATCCTGAACGGCGATGAGGTGCAGACCCTGGTGCTGCCCATTGAAGAGGCAAAAAAGCTGGGAGCCACTGCGCTCTTCGGTGAAAAGTACGGCGATACGGTTCGCGTTGTGAAAATGGGAGACGATTCTCTGGAATTTTGCGGCGGCACCCATTTGGACAATACCGCCAAGGTCGGACCTTTCCGCATCCAGTCGGAGGCATCGGTGGCCTCCGGTGTGCGCCGTATCGACGCCTACACAGGCAAAAAGGTGCTGCAGCAGACAGAGAACTACAACCGCACGATCCTGACGGCTGCCGAGGAGTTGAAAACCACGCCGAAGGATCTGCTGACCCGCGCTCATGGTGTGATGTGTGAGATCAAGGAGCTGAAGCAGAATATCGACCGCATGAAGGACAAGCTGTTCTGCGGTGAAGTCGATCAGGTCCTGTTCTCCTCCAGGAACGTCGGCGGTCTGCGGGTCCTGACCTGTGTGCGCCAGGATATTGTGCCCAACGATCTGCGGAAAATGGGCGACCGTATCCGCGACAAGGCCCCTGACGCCGTTGCCGTTTTGGCAGGCATCCAGGGCGAGAAGATCACCATTTTGGCGGTCTGCGGCCAAGAGGCTGTGGCAAAGGGCGTCAAAGCCGGCGCTTTGGTCAAGGAGGTCTGTACCGCCTGCGGAGGCTCCGGCGGCGGCAAGCCTGATTCCGCCATGGGCGGCGGCAAGGAACTGAGCAAGCTGGATAACGCATTGGCACTTGTGGACGATTTCGTGACCGCCAACGTAAAAGCATAGGGAGGAAACACCATGAACGACTGCGTTTTTTGTAAGATCATCGCCGGGGAGATCCCCTCGAAGAAGCTCTATGAGGACGAACTGTGCCTGGCCTTTTACGACATTGCGCCCCTGGCACCCCAGCATTTCCTGGTCATCCCCAAGGAGCATCTGACCGGCGCCAACCGGATCAACGAGGAGAACGCCGCGGTGGTGGGCCATATTTTCGCCGTTATCACCAAACTGACGGCGGTGCTGGGCTTTTCCGACGGCTACCGCGTGGTGACCAACTGCGGCGACGACGCCGGACAGACCGTCAAGCACCTGCATTTCCACGTGCTCGGCGGCAAACAACTGGGAAGCTTTAACTGATTTTTGGGGACGGGTATTGTGCCCGTCCCTTTTTTCGGGAAAGGGGGCAGGGAAGATGCGCAGGCTGGCGATTTTCGCTTTTTCTTTCGCGGCAGCGGCGGCGGGCTATGTCTGGCTGCTTTCTCCGGCGGTTGGTCTGGCGCTGTCCGCCGTGTGTGCCATAGGTTTCCTTGCCTGTCTTTGTTTTTCCTCCGCCGCCCTTCACCGGATCCGAATCGCTGCCCTGGGCGCTGCCGTGGGACTGCTGTGGAGCTGGGGCTATGAACGGCTGCAGATCGCTCCGCTGCGGCAGCTTTGCGGCGAGGACCGAACTGTGACGGCCCAGGTCTGCGACAGTGCCGTGGACACAGCTTACGGCTGCCGCGTGACCGTCCGCGTGGGAAAGGGCAGGATGATGCTCTATCTGGACTGCAAAGCAGAAGAACTCTCCCTTGGCGACACGGTTAGCGTGACGGCGAAGGTCGTGGACGTTTCCCGGGGCAGTGGCGACGAAAACAACCTCTATTACCAGTCCCATGATATTTCACTTCTGGGCATTCAGCGGGGAGAAACGGAGATCACCAAGGCGCAGAAGCTGCCGGCTTCCCTGCTGCCTGCAAGACTTGCCGTCCTGACTCGGGAGAAAATCAGTGAGATTTTTCCCGACGATGCTGCGGGCTTTGCGAAAGCCCTTCTGACCGGAGATCGCAGCGGCCTGAGCTACGAGGTGCGCAACGAGCTTTCCGTCACGGGCATTTCCCACGTGATCGCCGTCTCAGGGATGCACGTGACGCTGATCGTGGGCGTGGTCATGCTCCTGTGCAGGCGGCGAAGGAAAATCGCCGCCGTCATCAGCATTGCCGTGATGTTTTTCTTTGCCGCGATGCTTGGCTTTACGCCGTCGGTCACCCGTGCGGCCATTATGAACTCCGTCCTGCTGATGGCGCCCATCTTCAAGCGGGAAAACGACGCGCCGACCTCTCTGAGCCTGGCGCTGCTGGTCATCCTGCTGGGCAATCCCTGGGCCATCGCCAATGTGAGCTTACAGCTCTCCTTCCTGGCGGTGGCGGGGATCTTTGTCCTGTCGCCCCACGTATATAAAATGATTATCCGCCCCGCTGACAAATTACTGCGGGAAAAACACCACTGGCTGTTTCGAGGCTATCGCAGTCTGGCGGTCATCGTGGCGGCTTCCTTCGGTGCGACGCTGACCACGGCGCCTCTGGTGGCGGTGTATTTCGGTATGGTCAGCCTGATTGCGCCTTTGACCAACCTTTTAGCCATGCCGGTCCTCAGCCTGATCTTCACCGTCAGCTTTTTGGCCACGGTGCTGGGCTTCCTCTGGACGCTTCCGGCGCAGGTCCTGGGCTGGCTGCTGGCCTGGCCCATCCGCTATGTTCTGCATCTGGCGGACCTTTTGGCGAAGATCCCCTATGCGGCGCTCTATACCTGCAGCGTCTATACGGTGGTCTGGCTCATTGCGGCCTATGGGATGCTGGCGGTCTGGGCCGCTTCCCAAAAACGCTGCCGGCTGCGGGTCCTGCTGCCGGCGCTGGCTCTGACCCTGGCCGGTGCCGTGCTATGCGCCGCCGTGCCCAAGGCGGATATGACCCTGAAGGTCTTTGACGTGGGACAGGGCCAGTGCATCCTGCTGCAAAACGGTGAACAGACGGTCCTGGTGGACTGCGGCGGAGACGAGGGCGAGTATGACGGGGAGGATACGGCGCGGGAGCTGCTTTCCTCCGGCATTTTCCGCATCGACGCGCTGATTTTGACCCACTATGACGCTGATCACCTGGGCGGCGCGGCGCAATTCCTGGAACGGGTCGGCGTGGACCGGCTGATAGTGCCCGATCTGCCTGACGAAAGCACACGAAAGACGGAACTGCTGCGCTCTGCGGAGGAAAAGGAGATCGAAACGGTCTATCTCACCGAAAAGACGGTGTATTCCTTCGGCAGCGGCAGCCTGACCCTCTTTCCGCCGCCGGACAGAGAAGCAAACAATGCCTCATTATCCGCATTGATGTCTGACGGAGAATATGATATACTGATTACAGGCGATCTGGATTCCGGCGGTGAGGCGGCGCTGCTGGCGCAGTACGACCTGCCGGATCTGGAGGTACTGGTAGCCGGACATCACGGCTCCAAATATTCCACCAGCGCCCGCCTCCTGCGGCAGACGTCGCCGGAGCTGGTGCTGATCTCCGTTGGAGAGAATTCCTACGGACATCCGTCGCAGGAGGTGCTGGACCGGATCGCAGCCATCGGCGCTGCGGTTTTACGCACCGATGAAAACGGCGACATTACGATCACGAGGTAGAACTATGGCAAAGAAGACCACTGGGGATAACCAGGCCTACGCACAACTGAAAAGCGACCTGAAGACCGGGGGCCTGCGGCGGTTTTATGTGCTCTACGGCGAGGAGGATTACCTGCGGCGCGACGCCCTGGCGCGGATCAAAAAGCGCCTGCTGGACGAGCTGACGGAGGATTTCAACTTCCACCGGCTCAACTCGGAGAATTTTTCCGTCGACCTGCTGGCGGATTCTCTGGAAGCCCTGCCCATGATGGCCGAGCGTTCCGTGGTGCTGGTGGAGGACGTTGATCTCTTTGAACGCAGCGAAGCAGAGCGTGAACGACTGATCGGGCTGCTGTCCGACGTGCCGGAGTACTGCTGCCTGGTGCTGACCTATGTGGATTTCCGACCGGACAAGCGTAAGAAGAAGCTATGGGACGCGCTGGAAAAGAACGCCCTGCTGGTGGAATTCTGCTATCAGAGCGAGAGTGATCTGCGCACTTGGATCGCACGGCACTTTCATGCTGCGGGGAAGTCTGCTGCGCCGGAGCTGTGCGGTTACCTGCTGCAGCAGTGCGGCCTTTCCATGACGCGGCTGGACGGCGAGATCAAAAAAATATGTGCCTATTCCGGGGCCGACATTATTGTCCGCGCCGATATTGACGCCGTGGTGGAGCCGACGCTGGACGCGGTGGTGTTCCAGCTTTCCGACGCCCTGGCGCAGCGGGAGTTTGACCGCGCACTGGAGCGTCTGCACACCCTGCTGAAACTGCAGACGGAGGCAATTCCCATTGTCGCCGCCGTCGGCGGACAAATGCGCAGACTCTATGCGGCAAAGGTCCTGCAAAACGAGGGGAAATCGGCTGACGAGCTGGCAAAGCTCTGCGGCGTCAGTCCCTACGCCGCCAATATCGCCATGCGTCAGGCGCGGCGGTTTTCCGAGAGCTTCTGCAAAAAAGCCGTGCAGCTTTGCTGCCAGACGGACTACCGGCTCAAGACCTCCTACGGAGACGACAAGGGCCTGGTGGAGCTGCTCATCGTGGAGCTGGCGGAGGAGGCACGTCATGATTAAGCTGCGACAGGCCATCGTGGTAGAGGGCCGGTATGACAAAAACACGCTGGCGCAGATCGTGGACGCGCCCATCTTTGAAACCGGCGGCTTCGGTGTGATGCACGACAAAGAGCTGCTGGCCTTTCTTCGCCGGGTGGCGGAGAAGCGCGGCCTCATCATTCTGACCGATTCCGACGGCGCGGGCTTTGTCATCCGCAACTATCTCAAGGGCGCTCTGCCGAAAGAGCGCGTGCTCCACGCCTATATCCCCGACGTCTGCGGCAAGGAACGCCGCAAGGCCCAACCGGGCAAGGAGGGAAAGCTGGGGGTAGAGGGGATGCGCCCCGAGGTCCTGCTGGCTGCCCTGAAAAACGCGGGCGCCGAGCCGGAGGATACGCCGCAGCCGACCCCAAAGATCACAAAAACAGACCTGTTCCTCGCCGGACTGTCCGGCGGCAAAGAGAGCGCGGAAAAGCGCCGTCGGCTTCAGCACCGGCTCCTTTTGCCGGAGCATCTGGGCAGCAACGCCTTTTTAGACGCCCTGAATCTGCTGATGACCCGCGAGGAATTTTTGAAGCAATACGGAGCAAACGATGATTGATATTTCAGTAAACGGCCTGGTCAAGTCCTTCGAGGTGGGAAGCACCCTGCTGGACGGACTGAGCTTTGACATTCACGCCGGCGAATGTGTGGGCATTATGGGCCGCAACGGCTGCGGCAAGACCACCCTGTTTCGCCTGCTGACCGGGGAGCTGTCCCCGGACGAGGGGGAAATCACCATTGCCGCGGGCAAACGCCTGGGCCTGATCTCCCAGATCCCTCATTATCCGCCGGGCTACACTGCCGAGCAGGTTTTGCGCTCAGCCTTTTCCGGACTGGAGGCCCTGCGGCGCAAGCTGGAGGCTCTGGCGGAGAAGCTGACAGCCAACGCGCCCAAGTCCCTTTTGGAGGAATATGACCGTCTGAGCAATGCTTATCAGGTCGGCGGCGGCTACGAGCAGGACACTCAGACGGAGAAGATCTGCAACGGCTTAGGCATCCCGAAAGCCATGCGGGAACAGGAATTTGACCGTCTCTCCGGCGGCGAAAAGACCCGGGTCAACCTGGGACGGCTGCTGCTGGAACAGACGGATATCCTGCTCCTGGACGAGCCGACCAACCATCTGGATCTGAAAAGCGTGGAGTGGCTGGAGGAATATATCCTGAAATTCAAGGGTACGGTGCTGACCATCTCCCATGACCGCTATTTCCTCGACCGAGTCGTCGGACGCATCATCGAGATCAGCGGCGGCAAGGCCGAATTCTACAGCGGCAATTACACCTTTTATCTTCAGGAGAAGCAGGAGCGCTTCAACCGCCAGCTCAAGCAGTATGAGCAGGAGCAGGCAAAGCTGAAGCAGTTGGGCTACACCGTCGAGCGGATGAAGGGCTGGGGCATCAATAACCGGGTGCTCTACCGCCGCGCCATGTCCATCCAGCACCGTATGGAGCGCATTGAAAAGACCGAGCGCCCCACCAAGGAAAAGACCCTGCGCGCCCGGTTCGGCGAAAAGGAGTTCCACGGCGACGAGGTGCTGTCGGTCAAGGGCCTGGGAAAACGCTTCGGCGAACGGACCCTGTTTTCCGGTGTTGAATTGCAGGTCCAGGGAGGGGAGCGTATCGCGCTGCTGGGAGACAACGGCACGGGAAAGACCACCTTTCTGCGGGTCCTGCTGGGGGAGCTGCCGGGGGAGGGGAAGATCAAATTCGGCCCCTCGGTCAAATGGGCCTATCTGCCCCAGGTCATCCATTTTGACCACCCGGAGCGCACCCTCTATGACACCATGCTTTACGAGAAAAACTGCACGCCCCAATCGGCCCGGGACCGCCTGGGCGCTTTCCTGTTTTCCGGCGAGGACGTGTTCAAGACCGTGGGGACCCTCTCCGGCGGTGAACAGTCGCGTCTGCGGCTGTGTATGCTCATGGATGAGAAGATCAATCTGCTGGTCCTGGACGAGCCGACCAACCATCTGGATGTGGCCTCCCGGGAGTGGGTGGAGTGTGCCATCGACGAATACGAGGGAACGCTGATCTTTGTCTCTCACGACCGTTATTTTGTGGACAAGTTCGCCACCCGGGTCTGGGAACTGGAGAACAGCAGCATCCGGGATTATCCCTGCGGCTACGCCAAGTACCGCTCCATCAAGGAGCATGAGGTCATGCAGCAGCGGCAGCTTCCGAAGAAAAAGGAAAAGCCGCCTAAAACCGCCGGCAGCAAGGAGTTGGAAAAGACCGTGCGCCGTCTGGAGCGGGAGATCGATGCCATGGAGCGGCGGATCGCCGACCTGGATGTCCGGCTTGAAGCGGCGGCGACGGACTATCAGGAGCTTCTGCGCCTGACAGCGGAGCGGCAGGAGGCGGAAACCTCTTTGGAGGCGCTGATGTCCCAATGGGAGGAAGCGTCTATGGCGCTGGAATCTTAAGCAAATCTTAAACTTGCAAGGGTTGCATTCATTAGAGCAACTGTGCTATCATCTTGAAAGGGGATACCATTATGAGTGAACAATGCAGCGGGAACTGTTCCTCCTGCGGCGAAAGCTGTTCCGACCGCAAGCCGGAGAGCCTGATCGCCAAGCTGAATGACAAGTCCAAAGTGGGAAAGGTCATTGCCGTCGTGTCCGGTAAGGGCGGCGTCGGCAAGAGCACCGTCACGGCTATGCTGGCCACGGCGGTGCAGCGGGCAGGAAAACGGGCTGCCATCCTGGATGCCGATATTACCGGGCCGTCCATTCCCAAGAGCTTTGGCGTGTGTGAGTGCGCGGGAGCCACCGAGGAGGGTATTTTTCCCGCCGTCAGCAAGACGGGCATCCAGATCATGTCCATCAATCTGCTGCTGGACAACGAGGACGACCCGGTTTTGTGGCGCGGGCCTATCATTGCCGGTGCGGTCAAGCAATTCTGGACCGATGTGTTCTGGGAGGACGTAGACTATATGTTCGTCGATATGCCTCCCGGAACGGGCGACGTGCCGCTGACGGTGTTCCAGTCGCTGCCCATTGACGGCGTCATCATCGTGACCTCACCTCAGGAGCTGGTCTCCATGATCGTCAGCAAGGCGGTCAAGATGGCCAATATGATGCACGTGCCGGTGCTGGGCTTGGTGGAGAACTACAGCTATTTCCGCTGCCCGGACTGCGGCGGCAGGCACCGGATCTTCGGCGAGAGCCACCTGGAGGAAATCGCAGGGGAATACCACCTGCCCGTTCTTGCAAGGCTTCCTATTGACCCGGAGGTCGCCAGAAAGTGCGACAGCGGTGAGGCCGAGAGACTGGACACCACGGAAATGGAGGCTGCCGTCAGCGCGATCCTGTGAAAGAGTTTGGACGGTCCTCCCGACCGTCCAAATTCTTTCACGAAAAAATGATTCTCGGCGGAACTTTTATATCCGCCTGTCGTCATAACAAGAGAATGCTAATATAACGGAGGTACTTATGAAAAAACGAGTATTCACTGTCGGACTGGTAATTCTGCTGACATTGACGCTGCTGACCGCCTGCGGCAGCGATCTGCCTGCGGTCTATGTCCAGAGCGTCAACGACATCATGGGCTATGGCTCCATGGGAGAGAACAATCTCTGTGCCGGTGTCATCGTGGCCCAGAGCGAGATCAAGATCGACCGGGACGAGAACCGGAAGGTCCTGGAGCTCAAGGTGGAAGCCGGACAGGACGTCTCCGAGGGCGACGTGCTTTTCGTCTATGACATGGAAGAAATGCAGCTGACCATCGACAAGGCGGAGCTGGAACTGGAGCAGCTTCGCAACTCCATTACCGATCTGGACGCCCAGATTGCCGAGCTGGAGAAGGAAAAATCCTATGCGGCGGCATCAGAGCAGCTTTCCTACACCGTCCGTATCCAGACGCTGGAGACGGACAAGAAGGAGGCGGAATACAACATTTCCGTCAAGGAGCGGGAACTGGAGAGCATGAAGAACAATGTGGGCAACGGCGAAGTCACCTCACCCATCACCGGCCGGGTCAAGTCCGTCAATCCCGACGGCGGCTACGACAACTACACCGGTGAACCCCTGCCCTATATCACGCTCATCGAGGCAGGCTCCTACCGCGCCAAGGGGACCGTCAACGAGATGAACCGCGGCGACTTCTACGTGGGCCAGAACGTCATCGTCCGCTCCCGCGTGGATCCCAGTGTATTCTGGAACGGCGTCATCGCGCAGATTGACAGCACGCCGGAGCAGTCCAACAACGATATGTATTACTACGGCCCCTCCGATGAGATGAGCAGCTCCAGCAACTATCCGTTCTATGTGGATCTGGACAACATGGACGAGCTGCTTTTGGGCCAGCACGTCTATATTGAGCCTGCAGGCGGTCAGGAGGAACATACCGGCCTCAACCTGTACGGAGCCTACATTTTCGGCTCCGAGGAGGAGGGCTACTATGTCTGGGCGGCCTCCGGCAGCGATAAGATCGAAAAGCGGTCGGTCACCGTCGGCACCTACGACGAATTTACCGGCTCCTATGAGATCCTGGATGGTCTGAGCGGCACCGACCGCATCGCCTATCCGGACGGCACCGTCCAGGAGGGCGCGCCCGTTACGGACACCATGCCTGCCTTTGAAGACGACGGCCAGCAGGAGGTTGTTTTCCCGGAGGGCGACTTCCCGGAGGGTGACTTCCCGGAGGGTGACTTCCAGGAGGACATTTTCCAGGAGGAGCCTGTGGACGGAGGGCTCGGCTGATGCTGGTAGAGATGAAAAATATCTGCAAGGACTATCCCCAGGGCAAGGAGACCGTCCGCGTCCTGAAGGATGTCTGCTTGCAGGTCAGCGAAGGCGATTATCTTGCCATCATGGGGCCGTCCGGCTCCGGCAAGACGACCCTGATGAATCTGATCGGCTGCCTGGACGTGCAGACCAGCGGGGAATACCTCCTCGACGGGGAGAACCTGCTGGGTGCCAGCAGCAACCGTCTGGCGGAGGTGCGCAACCGGCTGCTGGGCTTCGTGTTCCAGAGCTTCTACCTGCTGCCCAAGCTGGACGCTATCGACAACGTCGCCCTGCCACTGATGTACGCGGGCGTTCCCAAAAAAGAGCGCCGCGAACGGGCGATCGAGGCCCTGAAGACCATGGGCCTGGAGGAACGTATGAATTTCCGGCCCAATCAGCTCTCCGGCGGACAGTGCCAGCGCGTGGCCATTGCCCGCGCCATCGTCGGAAAGCCCAAGCTCCTTTTGGCCGACGAGCCGACGGGCGCATTGGATACCGCCTCGGGCAATCAGATCATGGATATTTTCGACCGGCTCAACGCCGAGGGAACGACCATCGTCATGATCACCCATGAGCAGGCCATTGCCGACCGGGCCAAGCGCATTAGCTATATCCGCGACGGCATTTTGACAGACGGAGGTGAGATCCATGCGTAGAGGCGTCAAAATCACTTTGATCTCCATTCTCTGCGTCGTGGTCGCCGGTGCCGTTTTAGTGGGCGCTCTCTGGTATTTCGGCCGGAGCACCGAGCCGGTGGAGGTTTCGCCCGTCAGCTATCACACTACCTACTACTGGGGTGACGACATCCAGTATGACGGACTGGTGACGGCGGACAATATGCAGTCCATCTTCCCCAGCAGCACCCAGACCGTGACGGAGGTCTTCGTCACAGAGGGCCAGAGCGTCAAGGTCGGCGACCCGCTCCTCAGCTACGACACGACCCTTTCCGATATCCAACTGGAGCGGCAGAAGATCGCCGTGCAGCAGGCGGAGCTGGATCTGGAAAACGCGAAAAATGACCTGGTGCGCATTAATTCCATGAAGCCCTATTCTCCGCCTCCTCCCACGCAGCCGACAGAGCCTTCCACGGAAGCCCTGGAACCGGTGCCGGAGCTGCCCTACTATATGTGCGGCGACGGCAGCCGTGAAAATCCCTACCGCTGGGTATGGGGACAGGACATGAGCTTCGACGCGGCTTTTGTGGAAAAGACCTTTGGCGAGTCGTCAGAGGTCTGGCTGGCCTTTGAGGTCCGTGATCAGAACTCACTGGAGGGCGACCTGCTGAGCCGCTGGGGACTGCACGTTCAGAAGGACGCGGAGACCGGCGCACTGTGCTACAGCTTCTTTGAGCCGGACGACGCGCCGTCGGAGGAGGAGCCGGACCCCGATGAATCGGAGAATCCCCCGGAGGACGTCTGGGTTGACGACAGCTCCGGCTTTACGGCGGCGGAGATCGCTCAGATGCGCAGCGACAAGGAGCGGGAGATCCGTGACCTGGAGGTCAGCTACCGCATTGCCCAGGTGGAATACGAGCGGATGCAGAACGAGGTGGAAAACGGCATCGTCTACTCCAAGGTGGACGGAGAGGTCATTCGCCTCATCGACGCGGAAACAGCCCAGATGGAGGGCAGCGCCATGATGGTGGTCTCCGGTGGCGGCTGTTACTATGTCAACGTGTCCATCGGCGAATATGACCGGGAAGCCTACGGCGTCGGTACCGAGGTTCGGGTCATGTCCTGGATGAGCGGCACGGAGACCTACGGCACCGTGGAATCCATCGGCGACACGCCGACGAGCGGCTATTATTACGGCGGCGGCAACCCTAACGTCTCCCTCTATACCGCCCGTGTGGCGGTACCTGTCGACGCGGGCCTGACGGAAAACGAGTACGTCAGCGTCACCTTTACCTCAGGCGAGGAAACCGTCGGCAAGCTCTATCTGGACAATATGTATATCCGTACAGAAAACGGCCAGTCCTACGTCTACAAACGGGATGAGGAAGGCAATCTGGTCAAGGTCAACGTCCGCACCGGCGAATGCCTCTGGAACAGCTATACGGCAATCTACGGCGACCTGACAGAGGAGGACTACATCGCCTTCCCCTATGGCAAGGACGTCAAGGAGGGCGCTCCCACTGTGGAAGCTGACCCTGAAAACTATTGGTATTAAGAGGGGAGGAGAGCACTGTGTTTGAAAGTATTTCCCAAGCGCTGCACGGCGTCTTTGCCCATAAGATGCGTTCCTTCCTGACCATGCTGGGCATCATCATCGGCATTGCTTCCATCATTACCATTATTTCCGGCATCAAGGGCACCAACGAACAGATCAAGCAGAACCTCATCGGTGCCGGCAACAACGTGGTGACGGTCCAGCTCTATCTGAATGACGGCACCTATGAGATGGGCTACAGCGGCAATCCCGCCGGCGTCACCACGGCGGACCGGGTGGATAAGAGCGAACTGCTGAAGCTGGACGGTGTGGAGGATGTGTCCTTCTACCATTTCCGCAGCTACGCCGAAAACGTGTACTATCAGAACACCCCCTTCAGCGGCAAGCTCTACGGCATCGACGAAAGCTACTTCTCTGTCAACGACTATCAGGTCCGGCAGGGACGCGGCTTTACGGAGAAGGACTTCGCTTCCGCCAAGAAGAACGTGATCCTGGACGAAAAAGCGGCTCAGATCCTTTTCGGCAGCGAAACGCCCATTGGCAAGGTGGTGGAGGTCATGAACGAGCCGTTCACCGTTGTCGGCGTGGTGGCACGGTCGTCGGAGTTCGAGCCTGTTATCAACTCCGTGTCCGATTACTACCTCTATATGGACACGGCCGGCGGGACCTTCTTCCTGCCTGACAGCACATGGCCGGTAGCCTACCGCTTTGACGAGCCTCACAGCGCGGCGGTGCGTGCTTCCTCCACCGACGAGATGACCAACGCCGGCAAAGCGGTGGCTGACTATCTCACAGAGCATCTGATCGCCTCACAGGCGTCCCAGAACGGCTTCTCCTACCGCAGCGACGACCTGCTCAAGCAGGCCGAGCAGCTTCAGGAGATGAGCAGCGCCACCAACAACCAGCTCATCTGGATCGCCGGTATCTCTCTGCTGGTGGGCGGCATCGGCGTTATGAATATCATGCTGGTCAGCGTCACCGAGCGCACCCATGAGATCGGTCTGCGCAAGGCCATCGGCGCAAAACGCCGCCGAATCCTGACTCAGTTCCTGACGGAAGCTGCGGTGTTGACGGGCATCGGCGGTCTGCTGGGCGTGTTGGGCGGCATCGGCCTTTCCAAGCTGATCGCTCAGTTTATGGACACGCCATCGGCCATCAGCGTTCCGGCAATTCTGGCCGCGGCCATCTTCTCCATCCTCATCGGCCTGATCTTCGGCCTGGTCCCGGCAGTGAAGGCCTCCAAGCTCAACCCCATTGAAGCCCTGCGCAGGGAATAATACTGATTTCTGATCATAATAATTTATCAGAGATCGGTATGAGACGGCCTCGCGCTGGCTGCAGCGAAAAAGGACAGCGCTCAGGCGCTGTCCAACTAAGAAAATTCTGTCTCTATGTAATGCTGTCATTAGATATTTAACATAAATAATTCACGTTAAATATTGACATTTTCTATAAATGATATTATTTTTATATTAAAGAGAAATGTAAATTTAATATAAAAGAGGATGATTCCAATGGCTTGAGAAATTTTTATCCGCAAAAAGACAGGAGGTCATGTATGATGAAATACTGGGCTGTATTGATCGTTGCGGTGGCCATGGCTTCGCTCTTGTTTGCCTGCAGCGAGCCGAATACCGACCCAACGGAAACGGAACCAAGCAGTGAGCAGTTCTCTGAGACTGTGCCGCAGTCTGCCGCTCACAGCGAACCGACCGAGGAAACTGCCCCGCTTGCGTGCAGTTTTTTGTACGAATTTAATGAACTTGGCTTTTCACTGACATTCCCATCTAACTGGGAAGGACGCTTTACTGTGGCTCCATCAGCGCAGGCGCCTACTGTTACGGTGACGATCGACGGAGCAAGTGTTTTCACCATTGCGTCTGATCCCAATGCTGAGGGTGCAATGGAGTGCGCGGAGATGTATTACGCGGAGGGCTACCAGTATTTTTCTGAATCGTTGGACCGAACCTTTTATCTGAAGCTGGATGGTGCAATTCCCGAGGATCTGTCCTGGAATTCTAGAGGCCCGTTCGGGGCTGACTCAAAGGACAAGGCGGATGTGATGATGCTGTTCTCCGTTCCGACTGTATCAGACAATGGGTTCGCAATGTATTCCCAGGCGTGGACTACCCTTGTTCCCGCCGGGAATGAATACCGCAGCGATCGCCTTGGATGCCTCTTTACTTTTCCGGAGGAATGGGCAGGCCGCTATGTCGTTGTACCTTATGAGAACAGTATCGGCATTTATGTCGCCGACCTTGCCGCACAGCTTCCGCCACAGATGTATCCCCGCATTTACCATCTCCGTGTGCAAAGCGAGGACCCGTCCAGTATCCTCAGTGAGGCAGAGCTTTCGTACTATACGCTTGTCGCCACACAGGGCGGGCGGGAATACTACCTGCGTATTCCTGACGAAGAATACACGCCGGAGGAGATCGAAAGGTACGCCCCCCTGCTGGATGACCCAATGGCCCGGTTTCCCGATTATTTTACGCTGATTCCCTGAAAACAATTAACCAGCCGCCTGCTTGTTGTGATTTAGAAAGGAGCATACGATGAAGAACCTATTGCAAAGATTATTTATTGCTTTCGCCCTTCTCCTTGCTCTTACTGTCTGTGTTTCCGCTGTGGATGGGGAGGTTTCCGAAACCGTTGATATTATGGAGGAAGAGGCGAAAAATGCTGCCGTTGCATTTCTGCAGGACTTTACAGGCAACACATATCTTTATCAAACAAACGATCTGGAAGCTCGGACTACAGCCGCTTTGAGTACTACCCAGCGTAATGCGATCTCTTTGCCTGCCGCCGCCTTTCAGGCGATTACCGGCACGAGGGAATATCTGAATGAAAGCAATCTTGTTGATAACTCTGAGTTTCTGCTTGAAAAGGCCGTTTTCTTTAAAGCTGTGCGACAGATCCAGGATATATCCCATGAGCAGTTCCAAGCCGAATATGAGATCCACAGCGTAAAAGTCAACGGCTCGTTTGCGCAGGTCTGTGTTACGGAGCACAAATCATTTTATTATCCAGGCGAAACAATGCAATCTTTCTTGTCGGATGTGTTTGAAGTCTTCCTGTTCCGGCAGGGAGGAACATGGTATGTGTTTGATATGATCTGTGACGATGGATTTGACAGCACAAAGCGGAATACGGGCTTTGATGCCGAAGCCGAGATCGCCGGATTTACCGCTGCCTATGAGAATCGTGGGTCCGGCGTGTCTGTTTCTACTAAGGAGCAGAACTCTCTGTCGGAGAACGCGGTTTTGCCCATGGCTACCTATTCCGGTCATACACGAAGCTACAATAGAGATAACGCGATATATTATGCCTATACCTATTCAAAGACGAATTCAAATGACTTCTTGAATTACTATAATTCCAACTTCTTTCGAATTAGAACCGAAGATGATTTTGATTACAACGCTGACTGTATGAACTTTGTGTCACAGTGCTTCTATGCAGGCTTCTACGGCAGCAATGATGAAACATCTATCAGTAACCGTCGCTTCCCACAGGATAATATTGGCTCAACCGCTGACTCACGCTGGTAAACAAATCCTTTATATACGCATTGGTCGTGGACGGCAATAGAAGACTTTAATTCATATCTTTCCTACTGCAACTCGGCTTCCTCGGAAACGGGAATGTCAGCGCTGCAATATACTTTTCCCGCGGCAACAGGCAAGCGGTTCCCAGGGGTATACACTTTCAACGCCGTACAGTCTGCGCGGCGTTCTCGCGGAAGTTGACGGCTCCGGAGGCAATTACAGCCACGCAGTTCTCATAACGACTGAGAATGGCTCGGACCGAAACCAGCTTTATTATACCGCACATACTACTGATGCAAAGCATATTCTGTTCTCTTCGACATATCCCACTTGCCCAGTACGTATTGTGATACCTGTTGCAGTAAGAGAGCTTACGCAGTGCTCGGGCGGAAATGCGCACACGTATTCCTCTGTTCCGAGTGCACGAGGGCAGGATTCCACCTGCAGCCATTGTGGCTACTGCAAGCTCTATGTGAAAAACAACCTAAAAAATTGCGTGGAACAAGGAACCACTCTCACCCTATCGGGCAGTACTAGCCAGACGGTTTATCGCCTTGCGATGGAGGTAAAGGCTGAGAATAGCTCAACAACTACCTGGTTGGGCGAAGAACTTTGCACCAGTAGCTATAGTCGGTCGTTTACCTTTAATCAAAAAGGGCTGTACACTATTACTCTCCACGCAAGAGATTTAGATCCTACATATTACCCTAATGAATCAACGTCTGTATATTGTACTTTCACAATACGTGTATATTGAGCGATTGATGGTACCATAGAAAACCACCTGCCCCACTTATTAAGCTGGGGCAGGTTTCGCATATGTGTGTTCCAGAAAGGCCGCTGCAAATCGCAAAGATTTGCAGCGGTCTTTCTATGTGTATAAGGTGCGCAACGCCTTTTTGGAGGTGATGCAGATCACGTTCGGGTAGCTTTTCAGCATTTCACGGATCTTCGGAAGCGCCTCCCGGTGGTATTTCTTTGTCCATTGCAAAAGCGCACGGACAGAGGCGAGGCTTTCCCATCTGCCGTCCCTGGGCCGGAGCAGCTTTCGCAGGAAGAACCGCCGTAGGATACGCCGCCTGCACAGACCCTGAGGCATATCCAGCAGATAAATGACGTCAGCCCGTGCAAAGCTCTGACTGACCCAGGCGTAATAGACGCCCTCGATGATCCAGTTGGGCTGAGCGGCCAGCTCTGAAAGCAGCCTGTCCCGGACTTCATCGGGCTGCTTCACCCCGTATTTTCCGGCGGTACGGTCCCAGCGCACGTCGTCCAGATCATAGTGTGGCAGGCCGTGTTTTTCGGCGAGACGTTCTGCCAGATAGCTTTTGCCGGAGCCGCTGGGGCCGATAATGTGGATCCTCATGGCTTCCTCCCTGTCAGGACAGCTCGATCATGTTGGTATAGAGCTGATAGTACTTTCCCTTCTGCTCCAGCAGGTCGGCGTGGCTGCCGCGCTCGATGACCTTGCCGTTTTCCAGCACCAAAATGGCGTCGGCGTTGCGGACGGTGGAGAGGCGGTGGGCGATGACAAAGACCGTCCTGCCGCGCATCAGCCCGTCCAGGCCCCGCTCGATGAGCTTTTCCGTGCGGGTATCCACGGAGGAGGTGGCCTCGTCCAGAATCAGCACCGGTGCTTCGGAAACGGCGGCCCGCGCAATGGCCACCAACTGCCGCTGGCCCTGGCTCAGATTGGCGCCGTCGGAGACCAGCACCGTGTCATAGCCCTGGGGCATATGGGAGATGAAGTAGTGGGCGTTGGCAATCTTCGCGGCGCGGATGCAGTCCTCGTCTGTGGCATCCAAACGGCCGTAGCGAATATTCTCCATGACGGTTCCCGTGAACAGGTGGGTGTCCTGCAAAACGATGCCGAGGGAGCGCCGCAGGTCGTCCTTTTTGATGTCCCGCACGTCGATGCCGTCATAGGTGATCTGACCGGCCTGAATGTCATAAAAGCGGTTGATCAGGTTGGTGATGGTGGTCTTTCCAGCGCCGGTGGAGCCGACAAAGGCGATTTTCTGGCCCGGGTGGGCGTAGAGGGACAGGTCCTGCAGCACCGGCTTCCCGGCCACGTAGGAGAAGTCCACATGGTGGAACTGTACGTCGCCCCGCAGGGGAATGGGGCCGCCCTCCGGCGGGATCCAGTCATATTCGCTGCCGCTTTTTTTCAGCCGCACCTTGCCCTCGTCCACCTCCGGCGGACGGTCAAGAACATCGAAAATGCGTTCGGCACCTGCCAGAGCCAGCATGATGGAGTTGAACTGCTCGGAGATTTGGCTGACCCGGTCGGCAAACTGGCGGATATACTGTAAAAAGGTGATGAGGACGCCGCCGGTGCCCTCTCCCGTGAGCCAAAGCACGCCGATGGCGCAGGTAATGGCATAGAAAATATGGGAGAGGTTGTTGAGAATGGGGCCGACCACGCTGGTGGCCGTCGTTGCGGTGGTGGAGGCGGCGCGGAGCGCTTCATTGATCGGCTCAAAATTCTCCATGACCTCGTTTTCATGGGTGAAGACCTTGATATCCCGCTGACCGGCGATCATCTCCTCAATATAGCCGTTGACGGCGGCGGCGTGCTTCTGCTGAGCGCGGTAGGAACGGCTGCTGATACCGGTGGTGATGCGCACGGCGACGATCACCAGGGCTGCCAGCACCACCATGATGGCAAAGAGCTTCATGGAAAGCACCAGCATCATGGCAACAATGCCCACCAGGGAGACAACGGAGATCATCATCTGGGTGATGCTGTGCTGCAAAAGCTCGTTGGTGGCCTCGATGTCGTTGGTAAAATAGCTCATCAGGCTGCCGTGGGTGTTTTCGTCAAAGTAGCTGACGGGGAGCATCTGCATTTTGGCAAACAGCTCCGTGCGCAGATGGCGCATGATGACCGTGCTGCACTCCAGCATCAGACGGTTGAGCAGATAGTTGGTCACCACGCTGAGGACATAGAGCGTGCCCAGGCCGATGAGCAGCGCCAGGTATTTGGCGTAGGTCTCCTCCATACCCAGGCTGCTGGATTCCAGCAGATTGACCAGCGGCCGCATACAGTAGGAGGCGGCGATGGTGGCGCCGCAGTAGGCCAGAATGGAGGCCACGGCGCAGACCAGAATCACGCGGCAGTGCTTGAAGTAGCGGAACAGCCGCATAAGGGTACCCAGCGGGCTTTTGGCCTTTTTGTAATTCCGCAGTTCGATCCTAGCCATGGGCCGTCACCTCCTGCTGCATCTGGCTGTCGTAGACGTCCCGGTAGATGTGGCTGCGCTCCATGAGCTCGGCGTGGGTGCCCACATCCGACAGGCTGCCCTCGTCGAGGACCACGATGCGGTCACAGGTCATGATGGAGGCAATGCGCTGGGCAATGATGATTTTGGTCGTGCCCTTCAGGGAGGTGCGCAGGGCGCGGCGGATGTGCTCATCCGTCGCCATGTCCACGGCGCTGGTCGAGTCGTCCAGAATCAGGATTTTGGGCTTTTTGATGATGGCCCGGGCAATGCGCAGACGCTGCCGCTGACCGCCGGAGAGGTTGGTAGCGTCCTGCTCCAGCACCGTCTCGTAGCCCTCGGGGAAGCGGTCGATGTACTCGTCGGCACAGGCAATGGCGCAGGCCTCCTTCATGTCCTCCAAGGTGGCGTCTTTCTTGCCCCAGCGGAGATTGTCGGCAATGGTGCCGGAAAAGAGAGTGCCGTTTTGCAGGACCATGGAAACACCGCCGCGCAGGGCCTCCAGGGTGTAGTCCCTCACGTCCCTGCCGCCGACGCGGACCGTGCCGGAGAGGGCGTCATAAAAGCGGGGGATCAGGTTGACCAGGGTGGATTTTCCCTCGCCGGTGCCGCCGATGATGCCGATGGTCTCACCGCTTCGGATATGTAAGGTGATGTGCTGCAGGGCGGGCTTTTCGGCATCCTTGGAATAGCTGAAGGAGACATCCTCGAAGTCCACACTGCCGTCCCTGACCGGCTCGTCGGAGGGGCCGTCGGAAATATCCGCCTCTTCGTCAAAGACTTCGTTGATACGGACCAGAGAGGCCTGGGCGCGGGACATGGACATAATGAGCCAGGAAAGCATGGTCAGGGCGTTGACGGCCTGGGTGGCGTAGCTGACCATGCTGATCAACTCGCCGGTCAGCAGTCCGGTGGTTTGGAAGATGATCTCTCTGCCGCCGAATAACAGCAGCAGCACAGTACACAGCCACATGATGCCCATTTGAATAGGGCCGGTCAGGGTGAACAGCCGTGCAGAGGACAGGTTGGCCTGCCGCAGGTTCTCCGCCGTCTGCTCAAAGCGCTCTGATTCATAATCGCCGCGGACGTAGGCCTTGACCACGCGGCTGCTGATGAGGTTTTCCTGCACCGCCCGGTTCATGGCGTCCATCTTGATCAGCATGGCGCGGAAACGGGGCTGGCCGATCTTCATCAATATCACCAGCACAAGGGCCAGCACGGGAATGGCGACCAGGAAGATCAGTGCCAGGTGCGGCGAGATGGTAAAGGCCATGACGGTGGCCATCGCCAGCATGATGGGGGAGCGGCTCACGGTGCGCAGAAGCTGAAGCATGGAGGTGCGCACGGTGTTGACGTCGGTGGTGGCGCGGGTGATGAGGCTGGGGGTGGAGAAATGATCCGTGTTGGAAAAGGAGAAGCTCTGGATCTTTTCCAGAAGATTGCTGCGCAGATTCTTTGCAAATCCCTGCCCGGCAATGGCGGAGAGACGGGCGCTGAGCAGCCCGAAGACCATGGAAAGGCAGGCGACTCCTACCATGATACCGCCGGCCACGAGGACAAAGGCGTTGCGGTCGTCAATGAGGGACTGGGGGAACAGGAACTTGAGCATGAAGTCCTCCTCCCGGTAAAGACCACCGTCCACAATGGCGGACATCAGCAGCGGGATGAAGATCTCCAAAATAACCTCACTCCAGCCGCAGACCGCCGCCGCGATGGTCCAGGCCCGGTATTTTCCGAGGCATTTCCCCAGATGGCGGAACAGAGAGGGCTTTTTTTCTTTTTTGATGGGTATCGCCTCCTATTGCGGGACATTGCGCGCCTTTACGTGCGCGATTCTGAATATTATACCACTTCCGACGGAAAAAGACAAGGAAAAAAGAGGCTGCCGCAGCACTCGAAACGTACTGCGGCAGCCATATTTCTTACTGTGCCTGCTTCCATTTCCGGCAGCGGCGGGCCTTTTTCCTGCGCTTGCGGAACTTGACGAAGCCCCACAGAAAAACCACCAGCACCACGGCGGCGATGGTCAGGATCAGGTAGACCGTCGTCGTAGTGTCTGCGGTCTTCACCGTCAGCCACAGGCTGTTCATCTCCTGAGTCCCCTCCAGAGAGAGGGAGGAAAAGCTCAGACCGCGGGCCAAAGTTTCCGTGTCGGGATAGGCGATGGGGTCCGAGGCCACCTCCGGGTCCATAAACTCCTTGGCGGCGCTGCTGGGTGAGGAATACCCCAGGTATTCCAGATTCTGCCCGCAGACCTCCGGGTCGAGCAGGAAGTTGATAAAGGTCTCAGCCTCGGCCTTGTGTTCGCTTCCCTTGGGAATGCATACGGCGTCGACAAAGAGGTTGAAGCCCTCCTCCGGGTAGTAGAAGGCCAAATCGGGGTTTTCCTCCACCATGAGCAGGTAGTCGCCGGCGTAGTAAGGCGCGATCCACGCCTCGCCGCGCTGCATTTTGTCAAAGACCTGGTCCATGACGTACATCTGCACCAGGGGTTTCTGCTCCCGCAGCAGATTGGCAGACAGGGTCAGCAGGGTGGAATCCTCCGTGTTGATGTCGTAGCCCAGCTCCAACTGCGCGATGGCGAAAGCGTCGCGGGGGTTGTCGAACATCAGGATCTTGCCCGCGTATTTTTCGTTCCACAGCAGCTCCCAGCCGCCGGTATCCGCCTCGTCAACGTATTTGGTGTTGTAGATGACGCCGACACCGCCCCAGGTGTAGGGCACGGAATAGACGCTGCCCGGGTCATAGGAGGGGTCGCGGAAGCTCTCGTCGATATACGCAAAGTTGGGAATGTTGGTCATGTCCAGCGGCTCCAGCATATCCTCGGCAATGAGCTTTTCCACCATATAGTCCGACGGAATGATGATGTCAAAGAGGGAACCGCCGGTCTTGAGCTTGGTATACATGCTCTCGTTGCTGTCGTAGGTCATGTAGTTGACCTTGATGTTGGGATAGGCCGCTTCAAATTCCTCAATCACATTGATGTAATCGTCGGTGCCGTCGGAGAGATACTGGCCCCAGTTATAGACATTGATGGTGACCGTATCTCCGGCAGCCTGCGCCTGGACGGGAAGAAGCGCCGTCAGAAGCACAAAGAGCAGGGCAATGGAGAGAAAACGCTTCATCTGCCCACCTCCTTTTGCAGCCCGTGGGCCTTTTTCCGCTTGGTCTTATCCCGCGCCTGCATGAGGTTCATCACGACCATGAGAAGCAGGATCGTAATGAAGATCAGGGTAAACATGGCGTAGACCTTGGGCTGGATGGGCTTTTTGGTGTAGCTGTAAATCTCCACCGGCAGGGTGACAAAGCCGGAGCCGGTGACGAAATAGGAGATGACGAAGTCGTCCAGCGACATGGTGAAGGCCATCAGCGCGCCGGAGAGGATGCCGGGCATGATCTCATGGAGGACGACCTTGAAGAAGGCCTGGACCGGCGTGCAGCCCAGATCCAGCGCGGCCTCCGTCAGATCCGGGTCCATCTGCGACAGCTTGGGCATGACGTTGAGGATCACGTAGGGCAGGTTAAAGGTGATGTGGGCGATAAGCAGGGTCCAGAAGCCCAGCACCGCGTTAGTGCGCAGCAGGATGCCGACAAAGGCAAAGAGCAGCGCCATGGAAACGCCGGTGACGATCTCCGGGTTGGTCATGGGGATGTTGGTCATGGTCATGACGGCCGAGCGCAGCCTTCCGCGCATGGAGTGGATGCCAAGGGCGGCCGCAGTGCCCATGACCGTGGCCACCAGGCTGGACAGGACGGCGATGATGACCGAATTGCCCAGAAGGGACAGCAGGTGCTTGTCCCGGAACAGCTCCTTGTACTGGTCGAAGGTAAAGCCGCTGAAAACGGCGATGTCCGTGCCCTTGTTGAAGGAGGCGACGGCCAGGACGATCATGGGAATGTAGAGGAAAATAAACACCAGGGCGGTGAAAACACGATTGACCTTTCTCATAACGTCACCATGCTTTCTTCGTCGTCCGAATCGGTGAAATGGTTCATAATGCCGACACAGACAAAGATAAGGACCATCAGCACCAGGGACAGGGCGGCGCCCAGATTGGGATTGTAGGCGGCCTTGAACTGGGACTCGATGACGTCGCCGATAAGAATGGTGCCGGGAGAGCCCAGCTTCTGAGAGATGTAGAAGGTGGAGACGGCAGGCACGAACACCATGGTGATGCCGGAGACGATGCCGGGTACCGACAGCGGCAGCGTGACCTTGGCAAAGACCTGGCGGCTGTTGCAGCCCAGGTCCTGAGCGGCCTCCACCAGCCGGTGATCGATCTTCATGATGACCGTGTAAAGCGGCAGGATCATGTAGGGCAGGTAGTTATAGACCATGCCCAGAATCACCGCGCCGTTGTTGCGGATCAGCGGCAGCGCTGACAGGCCGATGGAGGTGAGAAAATTGTTGATGATACCCGTGTCCTCCAGCAGCGCGACCCAGGCCAGGGTCCGCAGCAGGAAGCTGATGCACATGGGCAGCATAATGAGCATCTGCAGCAGACGCTGGAGCGCCGGTTTGCAGTGGGCGATATAATAGGCCACGGGATAGCCGATGAGCAGACAGATGAGGGTGGCGAAAATGCTCAGCCAGATGGAGCGCAGGAAAATGGGCCAGTAGTTGGCGAAATTCGCCAGGTTGGAGAGGGTGAATTCCCCCGTCACCGAGTCGGTCAGGGCATAGTAGAGCACCACGCCCAGAGGGATCAGGGTAAACAGCACCATCCACAGCACATAGGGCCCGGAAAGCCATTTACTCTTATTCTTCATCTTCCGTGACCTCCGCGTCCGCGATCTCATCATACTCTGCGGAATAGGAGCTGTAGTCGCCGAACATACCGGAATACTCGCTCTTGTGCATGATGTGGATGTCCTCGGGGTTCAGGCGGATGCCGATATGGGAGCCCTCGGGGCAGAAGTCTGTGGTCTGAATGAGCCATTTGAAGCCCTTGAAGTCCACGATGGTGTCATAGTGGACGCCCTTGAAGGTAACGGAGGTGACGGTGCCGCAGAGGTGGCCCTCGTCGGCACTGACAATGTCAATATCCTCCGGGCGGATGACCACATCCACCGGCTCGTTGGGGGCAAAGCCCTTGTCCACGCAGGAGAAAACACGGCCGAAGAACTTGACCTTGTAATCCTCCAGCATGACGCCGTCAAGGATGTTGGACTCGCCGATAAAGTCCGCCACGAAGGCGTTTTTCGGCTCGTTGTAAATATCCTCCGGCTTGCCGATCTGCTGAATCTTGCCCTTGTCCATCACGACGATGGTGTCAGACATGGTAAGCGCTTCCTCCTGGTCGTGGGTAACGTAGATGAACGTGATGCCCATGGCCTGTTGGATACGTTTCAGTTCGTTCTGCATATCCTTGCGCAGACGCAGATCCAACGCACCCAGAGGCTCGTCCAGAAGCAGGACCTTCGGACGGTTGACCAGCGCACGGGCAATGGCCACACGCTGCTGCTGGCCGCCGGAGAGGGAAGTGACCTTTCGGTTCTCAAATCCCTTGAGTGAAACGATCTCCAGCATTTCCGTGACCCGTTCGTCGATCTCCGCCTCACTGAGCTTCGCGATCCGCAGACCGAAAGCGATATTGTCATAGACGTCCAGATGTGGGAACAGGGCGTATCGCTGGAACACCGTGTTGATTTTTCGTTGGTAGGCGGGAACGTCATTGATGCGTTTCCCATCGAACAGAACATCGCCGGATGTCGGCGTCAGAAAGCCTCCGATGACACGAAGTGTAGTGGTCTTACCGCAGCCGCTGGGGCCGAGTAGGGTAAGAAATTCCTTGTCATTGATGTAGAGATTAATGGAATCCAGAATTCGTTCTCCATCAAACTCCATCACCAGGTTGGTCAAGCGGATCAGCTCTTGGGACATGTATCCTCCCCCATTTCAAAAAAAGTAGTATCGTGTAGAATACCCACGATACTCTAAACAGAAATATATATGGAATTGCCCCCAATGTCAATGGATTTTTCAAAGTTTTTCGACAGTTTTTTCTAGGGAAACTCTGATTCAATCAAGGTGCTCAGATTTGCGGCAGAAATTTTCGCTGGCGAGGAAGAAAAGTGCGGGAATACTTTGTGTATTTCAAACTTTTCTGACGAAGACCAGCGGGAATTTATGCCGTGAAGATGGGCGCGGGGATTTATTCAGAGGTTCCCTAGAACCGTAAATGGGCGCATTTTGCGCACGAAGGAATGTATGATCTTCCTGCCAATATCCTTTTTTCTTGACTTATATGTGTCGTGATGTTAAAATATATTTAATTTGCTTGTATGTTGGAGTTTTATGGAGATTTTTCAAAAATATCTGTTTGAGGTTTGTCATTCATGTATGAACGCTACATAAAACGATGCCTGGATCTCCTCCTGGCGCTGCTTGCACTTGTGATGTTATCACCGTTTTTGCTGGCGGTGACGCTGGTGAGCGCCGTAAAGCTGAAGGGGAATCCGTTTTTCCTGCAGGTCCGTCCGGGGAAAGACGAACGGCTCTTTAAGATGATAAAATTCCGTTCCATGACCAACGAACGGGACGAAAACGGCGAACTGCTGCCGGATGAGCAGCGCCTGACGCCCTACGGACACGCCCTGCGCGCCACCTCGGTGGACGAGCTGCCGGAGCTGGTGAATATCCTGCTGGGACAGATGTCCTTTGTCGGCCCCAGACCGCAGCTGGTGCGGGACATGGTATTCATGACGCCTGAGGAACGGCGGCGCCACACGGTTCGCCCCGGACTGACCGGCCTTGCTCAGGTCAGCGGAAGAAACGCCCTGCGCTGGGAAAACAAGCTGGCACTGGATCTGGAGTATATTTCCGGCATATCCTTTCGGACGGACGTAAAGCTTCTGTTCCGGACGGCGAAGATTATCCTCTTTGGCGGTGAGTCTTCCAACGAGACGGAAGTTACTGACGATTACGGCGACTATCTGCTGCGGCAGGGGAGAATCACAGAGGCTGAGTACCGTCAAAAGCGGGAGCAGGCGAGAAAATTGCTGGAAGTGAAGGTATGATGGAAGGCTTTTCCGTTTCCATGTGCGTCTATCACGGCGACGACGCGGCCCATTTCCAAACGGCGGTGGAGAGCGTTCTGGCCCAAAGCTGCCTGCCGGAGGAGATCATCTTAGTGGTGGACGGCCCTGTGCCGAAAGCGCTGGAGGAAGTCATTTCGGAATATGAGAAGAACCCGCTGTTCCGGGTGCTGCGGCTGGAGAAAAACTGCGGCCACGGCGCTGCAAGACGGGCCGGACTGGAGGCTTGCCGGTGTGATTTGGTCGCCCTGATGGATGCCGACGATATTTGCGTGCCGGAGCGGTTCGCCCTGCAAATGGCTGCCTTTGAGGCCCATCCGGAGGCCTGCGTCATCGGCGGGCAGATCGAGGAATTTATCGGTACGCCGCAGCAGACCGTGGGAAAGCGCGTGGTTCCGCTGACAGACGTGGAAATCAAAGCATATTTAAAAAAGCGCTGCCCCTTCAATCAGGTCACCGTCATGCTCCGCAAGCAGACGGTTCATGAGGCAGGCGGCTATCTGGACTGGTACTGTGACGAGGATTATTACCTCTGGCTCCGCCTGTTTCTGGCGGGAGGCTCCTTTGCCAATGTGCCGGAGACTCTGGTCATGGTCCGCGTCTCCGGGGAGATGTATGCCCGCCGCGGCGGATGGAAGTATTTCTGCAGCGAATCCCGATTGCAGAGATTCATGCTGAAGAACGGTATTGTATCGCTGCCGCTCTATTGCGTCAATGTTCTGAAACGGTTGGTCGTTCAGGTTTTGCTGCCGAATCGGGTTCGTGGATGGATATTTCAGAATTTTGCACGAGAGTGAGAAAACCATGGCGCAGTATACATTCAAAAAAGCACTGAATTTCTTGAAACCGAAAGATATATGGAATGTCGCCGCGTGCGCGATTGTCTTTCCGTTTGCAATGATTGCCAAGATCTTTATTCATAATTTCTGGCTGATCTGCGAAGAAGAAAACGAAGCGCGTGATAACGGCTACTGGTTTTTTCGATGGATCCGGGAGAATCACCCGGAGCAAAAGGTGGCCTATGCGATCAACAAAAAATCGCCGGACTACCGCAAGGTATGCGATCTGGGTCGTGTGATCTCATACGGCACCTTGGAGCATTGGTTCTGGTATCTGGTTGCGGATAAGAATATCAGCGCCCATAAGGGCGGCAAACCGAATGCGGCGGTATGCTACTTTTTTGAGGTTGTACTGAAGCTGCGAAAGAATAATCGCGTTTTTCTGCAGCATGGGATCATTGTCAATATGCTGGAGTGGATCTTCTATCAGAATACCAATATGCGGCTGCTTGTTACCGGGGCAAAACCGGAATATGATTTCATTTCCGCCAAATTCGGATATCCTGAGGGATATGTTCGCCTTCTGGGATTGCCGAGATTTGACAATCTTTTAAATTCGACGGTGGAGGAGGATCTGATCCTCGTCATGCCGTCCTGGCGGGAATGGATCGGAAGACCGTCTCATGACAATCGTGATCTCATTTTTACGCAGACAGAATACTTCCGCGCATGGAATGGACTTCTGAACAGCCGGGAACTGGCCGATCTTCTGGAAAAATATCAGAAGCGTCTGATTTTTTTCCCTCATCATAATATGCAGAAATACCTTTCCAGCTTTTCTGTGGAAAACGACCGGATCAAGCTTGCCGGCTGGAAGGAATACGATGTGCAGGATCTCCTGAAACGGGCGTCTTTTCTGATTACGGACTATTCCAGCGTGTTTTTTGATTTCTCTTATATGGGAAAACCGGTGCTGTTTTATCAGTTTGACGAAGCAGAGTTCCGTGAAAAACAGTATCAGGAAGGTTATTTTAACTATCACGATAATCCCCTCGGAAGGTGGGCGGATACACAGCAAAAGGTAGTATGGCTTCTGGAGGATATGCTGAAAAACAACTACCGTCCCACGCCGGAGCAGATTGAGCAGTATTTCCCCGTAAGGGATACAAATAACTCAAAACGCTGCTATGATGCGATCACTGATATACAAAAGTCCAAAAGGAGATAATATGAGCCATTTGCAGGTTTTGGTTGCAGCAATGCACCAAAGTGATTTTTCCCTGTATAACAAAATGAGGTTGCAAAGTGATGCGATCATTGCCAATCAGAATGGGGAAAACAACGTTTCTGTACAGACAATCAACGGACACGAAGTAAAACTGATCTCGACAGATACGACCGGTGTCGGGCGCAACCGAAATATTGCTCTCCATGCGGCAGATGCGGATATCCTTCTGTTTGCGGACGATGACACTGTATATTACGACGGATATGCGGAAGCTGTAATGCAGGCCTTCAGAAATCAGCCGGATGCGGATCTGATGGTTTTCGGTATTGATTTTACAAGGAATGGGGAAGTTTTTAAGACGAAAGGCGTAACAAAGGGCAGGAAAAGAATCTGGAAAGCTCTGCGCTACGGCACAGGAGTCCTTGCGGTAAGGCGGCAAAGTATACTGAAAGCAAATGTGTTCTTTTCTCTTCTTTTTGGCGGAGGCTGTGTATTTAGCTGCGGAGAGGATTCCCTTTTTTTGGTGGAATGTCTGCGCCGCGGGTTGAAACTCTATGCAGACCCGTTTGTGCTTGGAGCCTCTGCAAAGGATACATCTACCTGGTTTGCAGGCTTTAACAAGAAATTCTTCTATGATAAAGGCGTCTGGATCGCTGCCGCATTTCCAAGAATAAAGCATCTGATAAAGTTTTATTTTTTGCTGAGGCAGAAGAAAAGCACAGACCTTTCGGCGGGCGAAATGCTCCGCCAGATGAATCGCGGCATCCGCGCCTACCGAACGCTCCGACCCTATACGCAGTAGCGGCTCACAGATTGGAACAGTGGAGAAGACCCATGTTGAACAGGAAAAAGAAATCCGGCGATCATTTATATCTGGCGCTGTTTTTGTACTGGCTCATTCTGCTGATCTGGCAGAATATCCGTACAGCAGCCAACAGAGACGGCATGGATATGGTGATCAAGGCATCCCTTATCGTGCTTCTGGCGCTGTATTTTTTGTATAATTCACAGAGCGTCAAGCGCTATGTAATGATTGTTTTTCTCCTGCTTGTTTCAATTTATGCCGTCACGAAGCTCACGGCTGAAGGATTCTCTTTTGACGACGCCATGTTTTATTTCTTCCCGCTTTTGATGTTTCTGCTGACACTTGGCATGGGAGGAACGTGCACAATAACGAAAAAGCAGTTGACGCAGCTTTGCTATATGCTGACATTCGCCGTAATGTACATCGTTGTTTATGCGCTGATCTTTCAGCCGGAAAAATATGTGGAAGCGATTACCGTGACCAATGCCTACGGCAATGAGCTGACTTCTTTCCTGACGAGCAATCATGAGTTTGGATACTATCTCTCTTTCGGCGTGATGGCGGCAATTTTGTGCCTGGAATTGGATGGCAGGCTGAACGCCGGAAGGAAAGCCTATCTGATCACTGCGATCGTGTTGTTTTCCGTCAGCCTGATATTGACATTCTCCCGCACGGCCATTGTCGCTTTTGCGGTGATGCTGTTCTTCTATGTTGTTTTTTCGCGCAGGAAAACAATGAGGAAAGTCTTGATCTTTACGATGCTTGGCGCTATGGCAGTTGTTTTTCTCATTCCGCCCCTCAGAGAGTATTTCCTTTTGATCGTCTTCAAAAACAATAATGATGCCGGCCGGGAGGTTTTGATCGATGCAGGAATGACGATGTTCTGGAGAGGGACACTGCTCAACAAGCTGTTTGGCTATGACCGGCAGACTGCTGTTCAGTATCTTGCGGATACTTTCCGGCACGGCAGCTTTCACAATTCCTATGTTCAGACGCTGGTATGCAACGGACTTGTCGGTCTGTCCTTTCTGATCGGCTGCCTGATATATGAGGCCTGCAATATATACCGGACGGTGAAGGCGGCACAGCAATGGAAATGGCTGATAAAGCTTTTTTACGGGTTTCTCGGTGCGATGCTTGTCACCATGATGTTTCAGACAAACGATTTGTTTGCTTCTTCCATTGATTCATACTTTTTGACATTCTTTGCGTTTGTTTTGCCGATCTATGTAAACAATGCAGTCAGGCAGGGTGTGTTTGACACTATAGTCTGATAAAAAGGTTAAAACCTTTTTATAGCGCCTTCAGGCGCGTCAGATTCTGCATGAGACGGCACAGCGTGCCTTAAGCACGATGTGAGT
>CAMFZO010000003.1 GCA_946006895.1 uncultured Clostridia bacterium
AATGCGGCGGAGGTTTTGGAGCTGCTGTGCCGCCGACTGCCCAAGACGGTGACACCGCCGCCGGTCAGCGAAGCCGAAAGCGTCTATGACGGCGCGGCGGAACGGGTGTGCCGCTGCTGTGCGCGTTTTCACCGCTGCTGGGAGCACCGCGCCGATGAGACCTACCGCGCCCTTACCGGGGCGGCAAGGCGGATGATCGAAAAGGGCGTGGTCGAAGCCGCAGATTTTCCGTCGGAATTCCGGGAAAACTGCTGCCACGTGGAGGGCTTTGCCACGGCGGTCAACCAGGAGCTGGAGGGGATGCTCTACCGCAGGCGCTACCGCATGGAGCTTTCCGAGAGCCGCCAGGCCGTTGCCGAGGAGTTGGAGAGCCTGGCTGCCTATCTGCGCTCGGCGGCGGCACGGAGGCCCAAGGGTACGGAGGCGGCCTTTCGGCCTGTGGTGGGCCTTTGCTCCATGGGCAGAAACGGCGTACGGGTCAACGGCGACCGTGGTGTGTGTTTTGCCGGGCCGGTGCTGGACTATTTTGTTCTGTTGTGTGACGGAATGGGAACAGGGGAGGAGGCGTCGCTGTGCAGCGCGGAAACGGTCCGGCTGCTGGAGCGGCTGCTGAGATCCGGCCTGGCACCGGAGCAGGCCCTGCGGATCTTAAACAGTATGGAGCTGCTCAGCGGAGACGAGACGTTTACCACGGTGGACCTTCTGCACATCCATTTGCAAAACGGCAGGGCGGAACTGTATAAGTGGGGCTCGGCGGCATCTTATTGGCACGGCGGGGATAAGGTGAAAAAAATCGGGACAGACACAACACCGCCGGGTGCAGGCGTGGGAGGAGAGCACGCACCGGAGTGTTATGAGCTGTCCCTGAAACGGGGAGAAATGCTTGTCCTTGCCACCGACGGCGCGGATGGGGAGGAGACAGAAGCGGCCATTGCGGCGTTCCGCGGACAATCGCCGCAGGAGCTGGCGGCGCTTCTGATTTCCGGGCAGCCGGCCCAGGACGATATGACGGCGGTGGTGATATCTTTGCAGCCGTGCTAAAGAAAAGATACCATATCTTGTGTATAAAATTTGTCGAAATACAACATTTGGGAAATATTATTTCCCAAAATTCCAAAACACCGACGCCCGCTTGCTATTTTTGCCGCCTGCTGATATAATCGAAAGACAGGAGGTGAGCGGTATGCAGGACCGGCTTTTCGGCTTTATCATTCGTAGGGAGCGCGTGCGCCGCGGCTGGAGCCAGGAGGGCTTGTGCCGGGGCATCTGCGCCGTGTCCTATTTATCCAAGATTGAGCAGGGCAAGGCTCTGCCAACGGAGGAGATCCTCCGCCTGCTGTTCCGGCGGCTGGAGCTGCCCTGGATAGAGGCGAAACAATGGGAGGAATTGGTGCAGACCTGCTATGACGCCCTCTATTCCGGGGCGCTGTTTTGGCGGGAGGACCTGCAAAAGAGGATCGAGGAGGCGGTGGAAGCTGCTGCCTGCAGCGTTTACGCGCCAGATATTGCCCTGCTCTATGGGCTGCTGCAGACGCCGGGACAGCCTGCCGACGAGGCCTATGAGCCTTATCTGGACCGCCGCCGTCTTGCCCTGCAGAGAAGTTTGCAGGGGCGCCATGAGGAGGCACTGTGTCTGGACCCGTCGCCGCTGCTCTATTTTCGCGGGGCCATGAGCGGCTATTTCTCGGGCGAAAACTATGCGCGGGTCATGGAGCATCTGCAAAAATGCTACGATCTTGCGGCAGCGGAGGGCTATGTGGATCTGATGCTGGAGAGCAGCGTGACCATGGGAAGCTGCTACAGCAATCAAAGGGACCTGGCCAACATGGAGGCCCATTACCGTGTGGCAGAGCGGCTGGCACGGGCATTGGGACGGGAAACCTATCTGCAGTCCATCGCCTATAACCGCGCCGCCACACAGATCGAGGTGGGCGACTACGCCGGGGCATATACGTATTTTCACGGCCTGACGGAGCACACGGCCATGTCACTGCATAAGCTGGCGATCTGCTGCGAAAAGCTGGATAAGCGCGAGGAGGCGTTTTCGGCCCTTGACCGGGCGGAGGAGGTAGTAGAAAGCCCAGACTATTTGGACGCAGATCTGGCCCGGTTGATGTGCCGTTTGGTGCGGATGCGTTTGGAGAATTCCGACTATCTGCAAGACCCGCTCTACGGCAATCGGCTGATGGACTGCTTTGCCCGGTGCCGCGCCGAGCTGCCCATTGGCTATGCGGTCTTCCACCTGCCCTGGGTTTTGGAATGGCTGAAAGCGTCGCGCCAATATAAAAAAGCCTATGAGATGATGGAGAGTTTTCCTATTAAAACGAAATAAACAAACAATAACCGCTTATTTTGAGAAAATTTTCTCAAAATAAGCGGATTTATTTTCCGTTAGCGCCATGCTACAATGAACGCGAGGTGAGAGATATGAAGCAGACTCTTTGGACGAAAAATTTTACGCTGGTGACAGTAGCGACGGCGTTGGGGGCTGTGGGCGGTATCGCCGGCGGCTTTGCCCTGTCCTTTCTGGTCTTTGACGAGACGGGCAGCACGTTGGCCGCGGCCCTCATCATTGCCATCCAGCTTGTGCCGCGCTTTGTGCTGCCGCTGTTTTTCGCGCCCCGCATGGACCGCCTGCCGCGCAAGCCCTTTTTGGTGGCGGGCGACCTGGCCAACGGTGTGATATACGCGCTGATGGGCGTCTATCTGCTGTTTTTCCGGTTTTCCTATGTGGGATATCTGGCGGTGTCGCTGGTCCTGGCCTGCCTCGGCTCCTTTGATGAGCTGGCCTACAACAGCGTCTATCCCAAGCTGATCCCGGAGGGCATGGAGCAAAAGGGATATGCCGTGTCCGCCACCCTCTATCCCGTTTTGAAGGTGGTGATGATGCCGCTGTCGGCGGTGCTGTTTGAGTGGCTCGGCGTGGCGCGGCTGCTGATGCTCCAGGGTGGCCTTTCCGCGGCGGCTGCAGTGGTGGAGAGCCGTATCCGCCTCCACGAGGAGCGACGTATGGAGGAAAAACACTACGGCTTCCGGCTCTGGTGGCAGGACATCCGGGAGGCGGTGGACTATATGAAGCAGGAGGGCGGGCTGCGGAACCTCTTTGCCTACATGGCCATGACCAACGGTGTGGCGGAGGGCTATTCGCCGCTGCTGGTGGCCTTTTTCCGCACCATGCCCGGCCTGACCGCCACCATGTATTCGTTCTTTTCCGTTGCGGAGTTTTTAGGTCGTACCATCGGCGGCATGGTCCAGTATCGGGCGAAGATCCCGCCGAAAAAGAAATTCTCCTTTGCCTTTCTGGTCTACCAGGTCTATGAATCCATGGATATGTGCCTTTTGTGGCTGCCCTATCCGCTGATGCTGGCCAACCGCGCAATCTGCGGCTTTTTGGGCATCAACAGCGCCACCATGCGGCAGGCGGCGGTGCAGCGCTACATCCCCGACCACCTCCGGGCACGGGTCAACGCCTTTGAGACCATGGCCTATACGGCGGCAGGCTGCGTCCTGAGCCTGCTGGTGGGCGCCTTGGGCGAGGTGATGGACTACCGCCTCTGTCTGACGGTCTGCGGCGCTGTCACCATGGCCGTCTGCTGGCTCACCGTCTGGCGCAGACGGAAAGATGTCAGGAAGCTCTATGAGTATGAAGTTGATACGGAAAAGCAGCAGTAAAAAAACGTGAGCTGTATAAGAACTCCTTATACAGCTCACGTATTTCGTTCTATTTGATGACAAGCAGTTTTGCCTTATACGTTGAACAGGAAATTGACAATATCGCCGTCTTTCATGACGTATTCTTTGCCCTCGCTGCGGACCAGACCCTTTGCCTTGGCTGCGGCCATGGTGCCGCAGGCCTTCATATCCTCAAAGGCGATGACCTCGGCGCGGATGAAGCCCCGCTCAAAGTCCGTGTGGATCTTTCCGGCAGCCTGAGGTGCCTTGGTGCCGCGCTTGATGGTCCAGGCACGGCATTCGTCGCTGCCTGCTGTCAGGAAAGAGATCAGTCCCAGCAGATCATAGCTGGCCTTGATGAGACGGTCCAGACCGGACTGCTTGAGGCCCAGATCCTCCATGAACATGGCTTTTTCCTCCGGGTCGTCCAGCTCGGCAATGTCCGCCTCCAGCTTGGCGCAGATGGGAAGCACCAGAGAGCCTTCCGCATCGGCCAGGGCCTTGACCTGTTTGAAATAGACGTTATCCTCCGGGGCTTCCACGTCGGACTCGGATATGTTGGCGGCGTAGATGGTGCGCTTGAGGGTCAGCAGGTCGCTGGTAGCGATGAGGGCGCGGTCCTCGTCGGAGCAGTCATAGGTTCTGGCCAGCTTTCCCTCGTTCAAATGAGCCAGAAGTCCCTGAAAGACCTCCGCCTCGCGGACGAAGCGCTTGTCACCGCCCTTGGCAGCCTTTTGGGCCTTGTCGATGCGGCGCTCGCACATCTCCACGTCGGAGAAGATCAGCTCCAAATTGATGATGTCGATGTCGCGCAGGGGATCGGTGCTGCCCTCAACATGGGTGACGTTGCTGTCGTCAAAGCAGCGCACCACATGGATGATGGCGTCGGTGGTGCGGATGTTGGACAGGAACTTGTTGCCCAGACCCTCGCCCCTGGACGCGCCCTTGACCAGGCCCGCAATATCGACGAACTCGATGACAGCGGGAGTGAATTTTTTTGGATTGTGCAGATCGCGGAGCCACTCCAGCCGCTCATCCGGCACGGCGACGACGCCCACGTTGGGGTCGATGGTGCAGAATGCGTAGTTGTCCGCGGGGATACCCGCGTTGGTGATGGCGTTGAACAGGGTGGACTTGCCCACATTGGGCAGACCGACGATACCGAGCTTCATATTACTACTTCCTTTGTGTTGTTTTATTCCGCTCTGCGGCGGTTATACAGACGTGCCAGACCGCCTTCGGAGGTCTCGCGGTAGCAGGCGTTTATGTGCTGACCTGTCTCCTTCATGGTGCGCACCACCATGTCGAAGCTGATGTTTCTCGTGCCGCAGAGGAAGCTGGACAGGTTGAAGGCGTCCATGGCCCGCTTGGCAGCAACGGCGTTTCGCTCGATGCAGGGGATCTGCACAAGGCCGCAGATGGGGTCGCAGGTCAGGCCCAACTGGTGCTCCATGGCGATCTCGGCGGCATATTCCGTCTGGGCCATGGTCATATCTTTCAGCGTGCACAGGGCTGCCGCAGCCATGGAGCAGGCGGTGCCGATCTCCGCCTGACAGCCACATTCCGCGCCGGAAATGGAAGCGTTGCGCTTAACCAGAGCGCCGAACAGTCCGGCGACGGCCAGGGCCTGCAGGACCTTTTCATCGGAATAGCCGTGGCGCTCCTGCATATACAGCAGCACCGACGGCAAAACGCCGCAGGAGCCGCAGGTGGGTGCGGTGACAATGGTGCCGTTGTCGGCGTTTTCCTCAGCGACGGCAAAGGCGTAGGAGCAGACCAGCCGCAGCTCCCGCACCTGGGGCAGCTCATGGTCGCTCTCCTGCTCAAACAGGTGCTTGGCCTTGCGCTGTACGTTAAGGCCGCCGGGCAGGATCCCGTCGGTGTGCAGTCCGAGCTCCACAGAGCGCTTCATCGCCCGCCAGATGTCCCCCAGGAAATCCCAGATCTCCGGGCCCTCGTTGAGCTCTACGTATTCGCTCAGAGAAATATAGCGCCAGGCGCAGAACTGCTCGATCTCGGCGAAGGAATTTTCCGGGTAGATTTCGTCCTGGATGGTCGGGTCCTCGCCGTCAACGAGAATATCGCCGCCGCCGATGGAGGCCACCCGCATTTTTCCCAATTCCTCCTCGCCGCGATAGGCGATAAAGTCCAGCGTGTTGGGATGGGGGAGTTTTTCCGTGGTGTAGTCGCAGAACTGCACCTCAGTATGGGCCTTGCCCAGGACCTCATAGAGCACGCGGTCGGTACCGTGACCGCGGCCGGTCTTGCTGAGAGATTCATAGAGCTTCACGCAATAGCGGTCCGCATCGGGGTATCTTTCCAAAAACAGCCTGGCGGCACGCTCCGGCCCCATGGTGTGGGAGCTGGACGGCCCCTTGCCGATCTTATAAACGTCACGGATCGATTTCATTTGTTTCACCTCTGGGGGCATTATATCAGCTTTTGCGGCAAAAAACAATTCCCTTTTCGCTATTTCTCCCGCATTGCTTCCAAAGAAAGCTCGCCGGCCAGCTTGTAGAGGGCGTCGGCCAGCACGTTTTCCAGCGGAAGCTGGGCACGGGCTGCGACACGCTCATAAAAGGCCGCGACCACCGGGTCAAGGGTGATGGTGAGGGTCACCATATGCACTCCTCCTTTGAGGAAAATGATTGCAACCCATTCTATTCAGGGCCTTGACAAACGTGATACAATAAAACTGGATTACTACCGAAAGGAAGAAACGGTTTTATGGCGAAAGATAAAAAAGTGGAGCAGATCACCGATATGGAGGTGGACTTCGCCCAGTGGTACACCGACGTGTGCAAGAAGGCGGAGCTCATCGACTATTCCTCAATCAAGGGAATGTTCATCTACCGGCCCTACGGCTATGCCATCTGGGAGAATATCCAGAAGCTGCTGGACGCCGAATTCAAGAAAACAGGGGCCGAGAATGTCTATATGCCCATGCTCATCCCCGAATCCCTGCTGCAAAAGGAAAAGGACCACGTGGAGGGCTTCGCGCCGGAGTGCGCCTGGGTCACCATGGGGGGCAGCGACAAGCTGGAGGAGCGTTACTGCATCCGACCCACCTCTGAGACCCTGTTCTGTGAGCATTTCCGCAACATCATCCAGTCTCACCGCGACCTGCCCAAAATGTATAACCAGTGGTGCAGCGTGCTGCGCTGGGAGAAGACCAGCCGCCCCTTCCTGCGGCACCGCGAATTTCTCTGGCAGGAGGGCCATACCATGCACGCCACCGCCGAGGAGGCCAAGGAGGAGACGGAGCGCATCCTCAACGTCTATGCCGATTTCTGCGAAAACGTCCTGGCCATGCCTGTGACCAGGGGCAGAAAGACGGAGAAGGAGAAGTTCAACGGCGCCGAGGCGACCTATACCATCGAGTGCATGATGCACGACCGCAAGGCACTGCAGGCGGGCACCTCCCACTATTTCGGCGACGGCTTCGCCAGAGCCTTTGACATCACCTTTACCAACAAGGACAACCAGCGGGCCTATCCCCACCAGACCTCCTGGGGCGTTTCCACCCGTCTCATCGGCGGCATCATCATGACCCACGGCGATAACAACGGCCTGGTGCTGCCCCCGAAGATCGCGCCGGTGCAGATCATGGTCATCCCCATTGCCCAGCATAAGGAGGGCGTCCTGGAGGCGGCCCAGAAGCTGGTCGACCGCCTGAGCGCCGCCGGCTACCGCGTCAAGATGGACGATTCCGACAACTCCATGGGCTGGAAGTGCGCCCAGTATGAGATGAAGGGCGTTCCGCTTCGTGTGGAAATCGGCCCGAAGGATATGGAGCAGGGACAGTGCTGCATGGTCCGCCGCGACAACCGGGAAAAGACCTTTGTGGCTCTGGATGAGCTGGAAAGCGCTGCCGCCGCACAGCTTCAGGCGGTTCATGACGGCCTCTACCAGCGGGCGCTGAAAAATCTGCAGGAGCACACCTACGAGGCCCACTCCCTGGAGGAAGCCAAGCGCCTGCAGGAGGAAAAGGGCGGCTTCATCAAGACCATGTGGTGCGAGGACGAGGCCTGCGAGCTGAAAATGAAGGAAGTGGCCGGCATGACCAGCCGCTGTATGCCCTTTGCCCAGGAGCACCTGGACGACGTCTGCCCCGTCTGCGGCAGACCCGCCAAGAAGATGATCTACTGGGGCGTGGCGTATTGATCTATGGCAATTTGCCAATGCCTCAGTCAATGAAATATTGTCCAAAAAGCCGCCTGATTTTTGCGAAGATCAGGCGGCTTTGTATGTCAATAATGGGGGAGTTTTTGTATCAAGAATAGAGATGCGCTTTCATCGTAGGGCACGGCGACCCTGCCGTGCCGTTTTTGATTCGTCTGCGAAGCAGACACCTCAGTCATTCATCCTTAGTTCTTAGCCTTTAGCCAGAAAGCTGCCTGCGGCAGCTTTGGGCGGACAGGGTCGTCCGCCCCTACAATGGGGTGTGATTCTTTGGCTGTAGGGCACGACGACTCTGTCGTGCCATCCGCGAAAGCGGAAAACGGTATCACAGAACAAAACTGAACACAGACGGTGGTGCCTGCCAGGGCGGACAGAGGGACGTTTGCGAGCGCCGCCGGTGGCGGATATGCGAGCAATAGGGTGTCGCAGCCGTTTGCGAGGTACGAGCGTTACGGATGCGGGCATACCGCTTGCCGGTGCGTGGCAGCGGTCGAAATTTGAAGCCGCCGTCAGTGCGGCGCACAAATTTCGGGCACCGCAACAGTTGTCCGCGCCTACGGGTGCGAGGCAGCCTGCGGCAGTTTGCAACGGCCTATGGCGGCTTCCTGAAAAAAGAAGACCGCAGGCAAGTGGCTGGCTTGCCTGCGGCTCCATATAGAATAGAGGGAAAATGAAAAAGAGATTTGTTGTTTACGATTACATCTTACCCCGGAAATGTTAAAAATATAACCGAAAAGAAATTAAGTTTCTATTAAGTTGGAAATTTTTTTGGACGGCCGTAGGGGATTGTGTCAAAAAAACGCAAAGCTCATACGATAGAGCAGGGAGGGGTTGCTTCAATGGATTATTTTTTTACCTTTCGTTCGGTGACGGCTGCCATGGGGAGCAGCCGCGCCCTGGAGCAGGCGGGCATCAAGAATCAGATGGTCCGCACGCCGACGGCTCTGCGGCAGCAGGGATGCGGCTACAGCCTGCGCGTCAGCGAGGGACGCCTGCATGAGACGAAGCAAGTGCTGGGGGAGGCCGTCGGCCGCTATCAGAAGATCTACCGCAAGGAGGCCGACGGGCAGTGGCAGGAGGTGTCGCCGTGATCTATTTTGACAGCGCGGCGACGACCCTGCAGAAGCCGCCGCAGGTGGCCCAGGCGGTGCAGCGGGCCATCCGAACCTGCGCCAGCGTCGGCCGGGGCGGACATCCTGCTGCCATGGCTGCGGCGGAGACGGTCTACGGCTGCCGGGAGGCCGCCGCCAAGCTCTTTAACGCGGAGGTCGAACAGGTAGCCTTTACTATGAATGCCACCCACGGCTTAAATATTGCCATCCGCACCCTGGTCCCGGAGGGGGCGAAGGTGGTCATCTCCGGCTTTGAACACAACGCGGTGACCCGACCGCTCCATGCCCTGGGCGCGGATATTACGGTAGCGGGGCGGCGGCTTTTTTCCCCAACGGATACGCTTTGGGCCTTTGATGAGGCGACGCGGGTACGGCCTGCGGCGGTGATATGCACCCATGTCTCCAACGTTTTCGGTTACGTCCTGCCTATTAAAGAGATCGCCGCACTTTGCAGGAGCCGGAACATTCCGCTTATCATCGACGCCGCCCAATCGGCTGGGGTGCTGCCCGTATCCCTGCGGGAAAGCGGCGCACGCTTTATTGCAATGCCCGGGCACAAGGGCCTCTACGGTCCCCAGGGAACGGGGATTCTGCTCTGCGCCGACGGCGGAGAACCGCTGCTCTACGGCGGAACGGGCAGCAATTCCGAGGAACAGGATATGCCGGAATTTCTGCCGGACCGCCTGGAAGCCGGGACCCATAATGTCTGCGGGATCGCGGGCCTGCGGGAGGGAATACAATTTGTAACAAGACAGACGACACAGCGAATCTTCGACCATGAGCAGGCCCTTTTGCGCCATCTGCGGCGGCTGCTGCGGGGACAGGCAGGACTGGAGCTGTTCTGCGGTGACGGACAGAGCGGCGTGCTTTCCTTCCGCGTGCGCGGCATGGACTGTGAAACGGCGGCGGAGAAGCTGGCACAGCAGCAGATCGCCGTCCGCGCCGGACTTCACTGCGCGCCCTATGCCCATGAGAGTGCCGGAACGCTGCACAGCGGAACGGTCCGTGCGAGCTTTTCCGTTTTCAACACCCGCCGGGAGGTGGAGCAATTCGCGTCTGCCTGTAAAAAACTGTTCCGCCCATAGAAAAAGCGAGGATTGCCACTTGCTATTGCAGATAAAATCGGCTATAATTATAAAAATAAAAGTATAAGCGGAGTTTTGCTCATGGATACGATTATTTCCTTTTTCAAAGAATTTGCTTCCATGCTCCCGACGGTGAAATTCATGGATATTGTGGATATCCTGTTGGTGGCATTTGTGATTTATGCCATTATCATGATGATCCAGAACACGGGAGCCGTGCGGATCGCTAAGAGCGTTATCATCATCCTGGTGCTGTCCGGCCTGACCCAGGTGCTCAATATGTATTTGATGAACTATCTTCTGGACAGAGTCCTGGAAATCGGCCTGATCGCCCTGGTCATCATGTTCCAGCCGGAGCTGCGCCGTATGCTGGAAAAGCTGGGCGGCAAGTCCCTCCGGGAGATCCTCAGCATGAAGGAGCAGCAGCGGGAGATCGACCGGGTCATTTCTCAGACCGTGGCCGCCTGCGAGATCATGTCCAAGGAGCGCACCGGTGTGCTCATCGTCTTTGAGCGCTCCGCTTCTACCATTGACTATCAGAAGACCGGCACCGTTCTGGACGCGGAGGTGTCCTCGGAGCTGCTTCGCAACCTGTTTTTCACCAAGGCGTCGCTCCATGACGGTGCTGTCATCATCCGCAACGAAAGAATCGCGGCGGCAGGCTGTGTTCTGCCGCTGACCCAAAATCGCAACATCAGCAGTGACCTGGGTACCCGTCACCGCGCCGCCATCGGCATGAGCGAGGCAACAGACGCGGTGGTGGTCATCGTGTCGGAGGAAACCGGTACGATCTCCGTGGCCATCGGCGGTATGCTCAAGCGCCACCTGGCACCTCAGACGCTGGAGAAGCTCCTGCTCAATGAGCTGGCGCCAAAAACCGACGAAAAAATCCGAAATCCGCTGAAAAAGCTGCTGAAGAAGACCAAGAAGGGAAAGGGTGAGTCCGATGATGCAGAGACATAAGATACTGGCTTTCCTGCTGGCTCTGGTGGTTTCCATCGGTCTCTGGGTCTACGCCGTCACCGTCGTCAATCCCGACGACACCACCTATATCCGCGACGTGCGCGTCCGCATCGTCGGCACCAACGAGTTGAAAAGCAACAATCTGATGCTGACCGGCGGTGAGGACCAGACGGTCAATGTGGAGATCTCCGGCAGACGGTCAAATCTGAAGGAGCTCAACAGTACCACTCTGGAGGCCGTCGCCGATGTGAGCAATATCGACAGCGCCGGCACCTATGAGGTCAGTTGGGTTCTGAATCCGCCCTCAAGCGTAGCCTCCGGCGATGTCAGCCTGATCAGCGCCAATTCCAACAAGATCACCGTCCAGGTCAGCGAATACAACGAGCGTCCGGCCATTCCCGTCAGTGTGGAATACACAGGCCAGCTCCCGGACGGCTATGTCCGCGACCAGGCGATTTTGAATGTGGAGACCGTGGCCGTCTCCGGTCCGGCGGAGGAGGTCAACAAGATTTCCAAGGCCATTGTGACTGTTGATCTGAGCAGTGCCACACAGACCATCAACGACGAAATGTCCTACCGCCTGGTGGACGCCGAAGGTGTGACCCTGGAGCTCAGCTCCTATGTGACTCTGGCCTCTCCCGCGGTGCGTGTTTCTGTCCCCGTGTCCTGCTATAAGCAGATCGACCTGGTGGTGGACATCATTGAGGGCGGCGGCGCCACAGAGAAGAATGTCAAGCTGACCATTGACCCGCCCACCATCGGCGTCAGCGGCACGGCAGAAGCCTTGAAGGATTTGGATAAGCTGGTCATCCGCGAGGTGGATCTGTCTCAGATCACCGGGACCCAGACCTGGACCGTCGTTCCCGACCTGCCTGTTGGTGTGACCAACCGTGCCTCGGAGACCTCTGTTACCATCACCCTGAGTCTGACCGGCCTGATGACGAAACGGATCACCATTCCCTGCACCTCAATCCAGCGGCTCAACGATGTGGATACCCTGAACTTTGGTGAGCAGAGCGTCATCATCTCTGTCCGCGGCACGCCGACGGAGCTGAGCCGCATCAAGGAGAGCGACATCAAGATCACGGCGGATATGACCAATGACTATGACCCGGCGACCAAGTCCGTGACCCTGAAGATCACACTGCCGGCAGGTACGTCAGCGGGCGTCGTCGGCGGGCCCTATACGCTGCAGGTCATTGAGGTCCCGGCAGACTGATGCGCAGAAAAGCAACAGTGACGGAGCTTCTGCCGGAGGGCAGAGCGGAGCTTGTCGTGCGGCGGGAAAGCGCCTGTAGCGGCGACTGCCATAAATGTGCCGGCTGCGGCGCCGTGGAGCAGACCCTGCGCCTGACTGCGGACAACCCCCTGGGCGCTCAAAAGGGCGACATCGTATGGCTGGAATCGGAGAGCGCTCCGGTGCTGCGGGCCGCCACAGCGGTCTATCTTCTGCCGTTGGCCCTGTTCCTTGCCGGTTACCTGCTGGCGCAGGAGCTTGGCGCATGGGCGGCGCTGGTAGGTGCGGGAGGCTTCCTTTTGGGACTGCTACCGGCCTTCGTCTATGACCGGCATCTGAAAAAGCATCCGCCGAAATATACCGTCGTCGGATGGGTGGAATGATATGTTTGGATATGTACTGCCCAGAAAGGACAAGCTCACTGAGGAGGAAAACGCCCGCTACCGCGCCGCATACTGCGGCCTTTGCAGGAGCCTGAAGCGCCACTACGGCTTCCGGGCACGTTTTCTGGTCAATTATGACATGACCTTTCTCTATTTCCTCCTGTCGGAGGGGGAGCCGAGGCAGCCGGAACGCTGCTCCTGTCCCGCACGGCCCTTTTGCAAAAAGGACTGCCTGCCTGACGACGATCCTATGACCTTCGCTGCGGACCTGAGCGTCCTGCTGTCCTATTGGAAGCTCCGGGACGCGGCCCGCGACGGCGGATTCTTCCGCAGCCTGGCTGCGAAAGCCTGCCTGGCGCTCTACCGAAAGCCTTACCGCCGCGCCTGCGGGAAGCAGCCGGAGGCGGACCGGGTCTTTGGAGAGCAGTTAACAAAACTCAGCGCCCTGGAGGACGAAAGCTACCCCAGCATTGACCGTGCGGCGGATGCCTTTGCCAGCCTGCTCAGAGCCTGTGCCCTCTTTTTTCCCGAGGGACCGACACGGCGCACGGCTGAGCTGCTGCTGTACCACGTGGGCCGCTTCCTCTATCTGACGGACGCTTTGGAGGACCTGCCCAGGGATAACGCCTCGGGGGCCTACAATCCGCTGCGCTATCGCTACAGCCTGGAAAACGGCAGCCTGGGCGATGAGGACAAAAAAGAGTTTTTAGAAACCGTGGAAGCCTCAATCAGCCTGGCGGCTTCCGCGTTGGAGCTGCTGCCCGTTACGGCGGACAGCGGCATATTGAGAAATATCATCTATTACGGGCTTCCCACGGTGCTTCACAGCGTTGCGGCGGGGACATTCCGTAAGCCGAAGAGAGGAAAACACCAATGAAAGACCCCTACGAGGTACTCGGCGTTCCCCACGGCGCTTCTGAGGAGGAGATCAAGAAAGCCTACCGGGAGCTGGCGCGAAAATACCATCCGGACAACTACGCCAACAATCCCCTGGCCGACCTGGCCCAGGAAAAAATGAAAGAGATCAACGAGGCCTACGCCACCCTGACCAAGGGCGGCGGAAGTCAGAGCGCCAGTCAGCCCTACGGCGGCACCTATGACGCAGGCGGAGACAACGACGTTTTTGCCGAGGTGCGCCGGATGATCCAGATGGGCAATCTGGACGGCGCCGAGGCAAAGCTCAACGGCGTTTCCAACCACAGCGCCCAGTGGTACTATCTGCGGGGCGTCATCGCCCAGCGGCGCGGCTGGATGGACGAAGCCGCCCAAAATTTCCGCATTGCCGTGAACATGGATCCAACCAACTATGAATACCGCAATGCCGCAAATTCTGCCGGCAGCGGCGCCTATACCTACCGGCAGACCCAGTACGGCGACAGCACAACAGACGACCTGTGCAGCTGCTGCAGCACGCTCATGTGTCTGAACTGCCTGTGCGACTGCTGCCGATGAAAGGGGTTTTTTGTATATGATCCGCAGTATGACCGGTTACGGCAGAGCCGTAATGACCCTGAACGGACGCGAGATCACCGTGGAGGTCCGCTCGGTCAACAACCGCTTCCTCGATTGCAGCGTCAAGCTGCCCCGGGCCTTTTCCTACGCCGAGGATGCCGTGAAGCAGAAGATCAAGGAGCAGGTCTCCCGGGGAAAGGTTGACGTTTTCATCTCCGTCAACACGACGGCGGGGGATAACGTGAAGATCTCCCTCAACCGCCCGGTGCTGGAGGGCTATCTGGAGGCCCTGCGCACCATCGCCGCCGACTACGGCGTGCGGGAGGACATCAGCGCCACGAGCCTGACCCGTTTCCCCGAGGTGTTCCTGATGGAAAAGCCGGAAGAGGACGAGGCGCAGAACACGGCGGATATTGTCGCCGTCGCCCAGCAGGCCGTCAGCGCCTATAATGCCATGCGGGAAACGGAGGGCGCGGCTCTGGCAGCCGATCTGCGCGCCCACGCGGCTGTCATCCTCTCTTATGTGGAGAAGGTGGAGGCCCGCAGCCCCGTTACCGTGGCCGAATACCGGGCGCGGCTGGAAAGCAAGCTCCGGGAGGTGCTGGAGAGCACCACCATCGACGAGGGACGCATCCTGACGGAGGCCGCCATCTTTGCCGACAAGGTGGCCGTGGATGAGGAGACCGTGCGCCTGCGCAGCCACCTGAACCAGCTCGAGGGCCTGCTGCAAAGCGGCGGGGCTATCGGCAGAAAACTGGACTTCCTTTTGCAGGAGATGAACCGGGAGGCCAATACCATCGGCTCCAAGGGAAACGACCTGGAGCAGACCAGAAACGTGGTCGAGATCAAGGCGGAGCTGGAAAAGATCCGCGAACAAATACAGAACATCGAGTGATACCATGAAGCTGATCAACATCGGATTTGGAAATCTGGTCTCGGCCCAGCGGCTGCTGACGGTGGTAAGCCCTGACTCGGCTCCCGTCAAGCGTCTGGTCCAGGAGGCCAGGGAGCGCGCCATGCTCATCGACGCCAGCTTCGGCCGCAAGACCCGCGCCGTGCTGGTAATGGACACGGACCATGTGATCCTGTCCGCCCTGCCGCCGGAGACCATCGCAAAGCGCCTGAACGACAAAGATGGCGAAACTTACCGCGACGAGGAGGAAACCGCATGAGCCAGGGAAGAATTATTATTATCTCCGGGCCTTCGGGGGTCGGAAAGGGGACGGTCCTGCGGCAGGTCATGGCCCACAACCCGCTGCTGCAATTCTCCGTTTCCGCCACGACCCGTCCCATCCGTCCCGGTGAGATCGACGGGGTGCACTATCATTTTGTGGACAAGCGCCGGTTTGAAGAAATGCTGGCGAACAACGAGCTTTTGGAGCACGCCGTCTATGCCGACAACTACTACGGCACCCCGGAAAAGGCCGTGGACGACGCATTGATCAAGGGCATCAGTGTGGTGCTGGAGATCGAGGTTCAGGGCGCCCTGCAGGTTATGGAGCGCCGCCCTGACGCCATCTCCATCTTCATCGCCCCGCCGTCGCTGACGGAGCTTCGCCGCCGTCTGAAGGGCAGGGGAGATACGGCTGAGCAGATCATGCAGGAGCGGCTGCGTGTCGCGCCTCACGAGTGCGAGATCGCTCAGAAGTATCAGTACACAGTCATCAACAACGATCTTCAGCAAGCCGTGGCGGAGGTGGAAGCTATTCTGACCGCCGAGGCCTGCCGTTCGCAATACAGAAAGCTGCAATGCAAGGAGGAAAACTAATATGCTGTATCCCGCAATGTCCGAGCTGCTCAAGCATATTGACAGCCGTTATCTCATGGTCAACGTGGTAGCCCGCCGCGCACGCCAGATCTCCATCGAGGCCGAGACCTTTCACGAGCCCCTGAGCGACAAGCCTGTGACCCTGGCCATCCGCGAGGTCGCAGAGGGCAAGCTGGCCGCGACCATCAACGAATAAAACTTTCACCGAAAACACGCAGGAGGGCTTGAAATGATAGCGAAAATTGCCGTTTCCGCTGCGATCTACGCCATTGACAAGCCTTACAGCTACCGCGTTCCCGAGGGGATGACCCCTATGGTGGGGGCGCGGGTCAGCGTTCCTTTCGGTCGGGCCAATAAGCGCGCCGAAGGCGTGGTTCTGGCCCTGACCGACGGCGATGAGAGCAAGCTCAAGCCCATCGACCGGGTTTTGGACGCCGAACCGCTGCTGGATGAGCGGGCGCTGCACATGGCGGCTTTCCTGCGGGAGCGGTATTTCTGCACCTTTTACGACGCAGTCAAGGCGATTTTGCCGGCAGGTGTCTGGTTTCAGGAGCATGAGCGCTACACCGTCACCGAGGAAAACTGGCGGGAAGCCGTGCAGCGGCAGCCGGTGGCCCAGACGGTGATGCAGACCCTCTGCGATCTGGGCGGCGCGGCGGACTATGAGCTGCTGCGCAGACAGTTTGACGGGGAGGCTCTGCAAAAGGCCCTGCATTATCTGCTGAAAAAGCGGCTGATTACCTGCGAAACGGACCGGAAGCGCCGCGTGCAGGATAAGACGGAGCGTATTGTACTTCTTGCCTCGTCGGCGGAGGAGGCGCTCCAATATGCCGCGACGAAAAAACGTTCCGCCCCGCTGCAGACGGCGGTGCTGGAGCTGCTGGCGACGGTGGGAGAGTGTTCAGCCAAGGAGCTGTGTTATTACACAGGCGCCAACAACGCAACACTCAACCGACTGGAAGCTCTGGGCTATCTGGCCTTTACGGAGCAGGAGTGCCTGCGTATTAAGAGCGTGGAGCCTGCCCGGCTGGACGGCCCACTGGTACTCAATGACGAGCAGCAGCGGGTCTATGAGGGCCTGCGGGAGCAAAACCGCAGGGAAGCGCCGGGGGTCGCGCTGCTCTACGGCGTGACCGGCAGCGGCAAAACGTCGGTCTATATCCGGCTCATTGCCGACTGCCTGGAGCAGGGCAGATCGGCTCTGCTGCTGGTGCCGGAGATCGCTCTGACACCGCAGCTTCTGTCCCTTTTTGCCGCCCATTTCGGCGAGAAGGTGGCGGTGCTCCACAGCAGCCTGCGCATCACTGAGCGCTACGACACCTGGAAGCGCATCCGCTCCGGGGAGGCGACGGTCATTCTCGGCACCCGCTCGGCGGTCTTTGCTCCGGCGCAAAATCTCGGCCTGCTCATTGTGGACGAGGAGCAGGAGCACACCTATAAATCCGAAAACGCCCCCCGCTATCACGCCCGGGAGGTTGCCATCTATCGCGGCGCCCAGACCAAGGCGCTGGTGCTTTTGGGGTCCGCCACGCCCAGCGTGGAGACCATGTATCGCGCAAAGACCGGCGTCTATGCCCTTTACGAGCTGCGCCGCCGCTATAACCGCAAGGCCCTGCCGCCGGTGGAGATCGTCGACATGAAGCAGGAACTGAAGGAGGGCAATGCCACGGCCATCAGTGAGCCGCTGCTGCTGGCGCTGCGGGAGAATCTCGCTGCGGGACGGCAGTCCATCCTCTTTCTCAACCGGCGCGGCACCAGCCGTATGGTAGCCTGCGTGGACTGCGGCTACGTGCCCATGTGTCCCGGCTGCACGGTCAACCTGACCTACCACCACGCCAACGGGCGGCTCATGTGCCACTACTGCGGCCATTCCGAGCCGCTTCCTGCCCGCTGCCCCCAGTGCGGAGGCACCTTCAAGCAGATCGGCTTCGGTACCCAAAAGGTCCAGGAGCAGCTTGAAAACCTCCTGCCGGAGGCACAAGTCCTGCGGATGGACGCGGACACGGTGTCCGCCGTCAATACTCACGAAAAACTCCTGGCCCGTTTCCGCGACGAGAAAATTCCCATCCTTTTGGGAACGCAGATGGTGGCAAAGGGCCTGAATTTTGAAAATGTCACATTGGTTGGCGTTCTGGACGCGGATATGTCCCTCTATGTCGGCTCCTACCGGGCTGCCGAGACCACCTTCAGCATGATCACCCAGGTCGTCGGCAGAGCCGGGCGGGGTGAGCAGAGCGGACGCGCCCTGATCCAGACCATGACGCCAAAAAACCAGGTCATTGCCCTGGCGGCTTTGCAGGACTATGACACTTTTTATGAAACAGAACTTCCTTTGCGCCGACTGCGCCGCTGCCCGCCCTTCCGCGATTTCCTAACCGTGACCTTCCACGGCAGGGAGGAGGAGCGCGTCTGGCAGATCGCCGGACGCTTCCGCGACGCGCTGACGGCCCAGCTTCGCAGCGGGTTTTACCGGGAGGAGGAAGTGGAGCTGCTGGGTCCCGCGCCTGCCCAGGTGGCAAAGCTCAATTACAGCTACCGCTGCCGCCTGACTCTGAGCTGCCGCAATACCCGGCGGCTGCGGGAGCTGCTGGCCCACCTCCTGCGGGAATTTGCAAAGGACAAACAAAACAGCGGCGTCGGCCTTTTCGCAGACGTCAACAGCAACGAATAGGAGAAACCCCATGGCACTGAGAAAAATCCTGACATCCGAGGACAGCGCACTGCACAAGCGCTGCCGCCCCGTAACGAAATTTGACGAAAAGCTCCATACCCTCCTGGACGATATGGGCGAGACTCTGACTGCCGCCAACGGCGTCGGCCTTGCCGCGCCTCAGATCGGCATTCTCCGCCGCATTTTTGTCATGGATACAGGCGAGGAGATCGTCGAGCTCATCAACCCGGAGATCATCGAGACCTCCGGCGAGCAGGACGGGATGGAGGGCTGCCTGAGTGTGCCCGGCGAATGGTGGATGGTCAAGCGGCCCAACGTGGTCAAGGCCAGAGCGCAGGACCGCTACGGCAAGTGGTTCGAGATCGAGGGCGAGGAGCTGATCGCCCGCTGCCTGTGCCATGAAAACGACCATCTGGACGGCCATATCTACACCGAGGTCGCCTACCGCAAGCTCACCGACGAGGAGATCGAGGCCATGACGTCGACATCGGAGGAAGCATGAGAGTTGTATTTATGGGAACGCCGGATATTTCGGCGACCTGTCTGCGCCGTCTGATCGACGAAAGATTCGATCTGGTCGGCGTTTATACCAAGCCTGATAAACCGAAAAACCGCGGCATGAAGCTGGAAATGTCCGAGGTAAAAAAGGTGGCCCTGGAGAAAGGATTGCCAATCCTCCAGCCCGCGACCTTCAAGGACGACGCGGTGGTCGAGGAGCTGCGCGCTTTGCGGCCTGACGTCATCGCCGTGGTTGCCTACGGAAAGATTCTGCCCCAGCGGGTGCTGGACATCCCGCGCCTGGGGTGCGTCAACATTCATGCCAGCGTCCTGCCGCAGCTTCGTGGTTCCGGGCCGGTCCAGTGGGCCATCCTCAACGGCCTGGGTGAGACCGGCGTCACCGCCATGTATATGGCTGCGGAGATGGACGCGGGGGACATCATTGAGATCCGAAAAACACCCATCGAACCCTATGAAAACGCCCAAAGCCTCCTGGACCGTCTGGCGGACATGGGCGCGGGCCTGCTGTGCGACACCCTCCGGGCCATGGAGGCGGGAACCGTGACCCGCACGCCCCAGGATCACGCGCAGGCCACCTTTGCGCCCATGCTGACCAAGGAGCTTTGCCCCATCGACTGGAGCAAGACGCCCCGTCAGATCATCGACCACGTCCGGGGGTTGGACCCCTGGCCCGTTGCAACGACGGAGCTGAGAGGCACCCGTTTTAGGATCTATGCCGTCCGGCCCACGGAAAAAATCACCGATAAGGCCCCCGGCACCCTGCTGGCCCTGACGAAAGAGGGCCTGGAGATCGCCGTGGGCGGCGGACAGGTGCTGGTTATTACGGTCTTGCAGGCCGACGGCGGCAAGCGTATGGCCGCGCCGGATTATTTCCGGGGTCATCCCATCGAACTGTAATATGAATTTGAACGCGAGAGATGCTGCGCTTAAGGCGCTGGTCGCCTGCCGCAGGAACGGCGCCTGGTCTGACGGCGCGCTGAAGGAGCTGCTGAAGGGTCTGGACCGCCGCGACGCTGCTCTGGCAAGCCGCCTTTGCTACGGTGTGCTGCAAAACCGCACACTGCTGGATTTCTGGATCGACGCCTTTGTCAAGGGGAAATTACAGCCCGTGGTGCGGGAGATCCTGCGCCTGGCGGTCTATCAGTTGAACTTTTTGGATAAGGTTCCGTCCTCCGCCGCTGTCAACGAGGCGGTGGACCAGGCCAAGCGTTTTGCAAATCCGTCAGCCGGACGGCTGGTCAACGGCGTCCTGCGGAATATGCTCCGCACCGGGCTGCCCCAGCCGGAGGATCTGGCTACCCGATACAGCCACCCCCAGGTGCTGGTGGACCTCTTGACGGAGGAATTCGGTGAGGAAACGACCCGGCGGCTTCTGGAGAGCCACAATGGAGCGCCCGCGACGGTGCTGCAGGTCAACACCCTGATGACCAATCGTGACGAGCTGCTTTCCCGTCTGCTTGCTGAGGGCGTGACGGCCCGGGAGCATCCCTGGCTGCCCGACTGCATCACGGTCAGCGCCACGGGGGATCTGGAACAGCTTCCTTCCTACCGCGAGGGCCTCTTTTACGTCCAGGACGCGGCGGCGCGACTGGCAGTGAAGGCCGCCGGATTGCAGCCGGGCATGAAGGTGCTCGACTGCTGCGCCGCGCCGGGAGGGAAGAGCTTCGCTGCTGCAATGGAGGTGAAAAACCGGGGAGAGCTGATCTCCTGCGACATTCATCCCCACAAGATCGCTCTGTTGGAAAAGGGTGCGGAGCGTCTGTATATTTCCATTCTCACCGCCCGTTTGCAGGATGCGTCCAAGCCTGTGGAGGCCTGGAAAAACGCCATGGACGCCGTTTTGGCCGACGTGCCCTGCTCCGGTCTGGGCGTCATCCGGAAAAAACCGGAGATACGGGACAAGAACCTTGCTCAGACGGAGCGCCTGCCCGCACTGCAGCGGGCGATCCTGGACACCCAGGCCCAATATGTGAAGCCCGGCGGCGTTCTGCTCTACAGCACCTGCACCATCCTGCGGCGGGAAAATGAGGCCGTTGCCGAGGATTTTCTGCAAAATCACCCGGAATTTGCCCTTGAGACAGTCGAGTTTCCGAAGGGCTCCGGGATCCCCGCCGGTCCAATGACCACCCTGCTTCCCTGCGACCATGGCACCGACGGATTTTTTATCTGTAAATTCAGGAGGAAGCCTTGAAGGACATCAAATCCATGACCCTGGCGGAGCTGACGGAGGATCTGGCCGCTCTGGGTGAGCCGAAATTCCGCGCCGGACAGGTCTATACCTGGCTGCACCGCGGCGCAAGGAACTTTGACGAGATGACCAATCTCTCCAAGGCCCTGCGGGAAAAGCTGGCGGCCCAATATGAGCTGACCTGCCCCACTGTTGCCCGACGGCTGCAGTCTGCCAGGGACGGCACCATCAAATACCTCTGGCGGCTGTCCGACGGCAATTGCGTCGAGAGCGTCCTGATGCGCTATCACCACGGCAATACGGTCTGCATCTCCTGCGAGGTGGGCTGCCCCATGGGCTGCGCGTTCTGCGCCTCCACCCGGGGCGGACTGGTGCGGCGTCTGCGGCCCTCGGAAATGCTGGATCAGGTGCTTTTCACCCAGCTTGATTCCGGCCTGCCGGTCTCCAATATCGTTCTCATGGGTATTGGCGAGCCGCTGGACAACTATGATACGGTGCTGCGCTTTTTGCAGCTCGTCAATTCGCCGGAGGGCATGAACATCGGCATGCGCCACATCAGCCTTTCCACCTGCGGCCTTGTGGACAAGATCGATTCTCTTGCCCGGCAGAACCTGCAGCTTACCCTGTCGGTGTCCCTCCACGCGCCCACCGACGAGATACGTTCCGGCATCATGCCCATCAACCGGCGATATAATGTTGAGACTCTGCTGGCCGCCTGTAAGCGCTATTTCGAACGGACAGGCCGCCGCATCTCCTTTGAATACGCCATGATACGCGGCCTCAACGACACGCCGGAGATGGCGGATATTCTGATTAAAAAGCTCCGGGGCATTGCGGCCCATGTGAATCTGATCCCGCTTAACGAGGTGGCTGAAAGCCCCCTCAAACCAAGTTATCCCGATGTCGTCCGGGCGTTTCAGCAGCGGCTGGAGGCCCACGGCATCCCCGCTACCGTGCGCAGGACTCTGGGTGGAGACATCAATGCCTCCTGCGGACAGCTACGCAGAAAATATGAAACGGAAACCGGAAAGGAGTGACGCCCATGGAGGCTTGGGGTTTGACTGACCCGGGCAACGTCAGAGAAGAAAATCAGGACGCGTTCCGTGTGGAACGTCTCGGAGACAACGCCCTGCTTGCCGTCGTCTGCGACGGTATGGGAGGCGCCAAGTCCGGCAAGGTCGCCAGCCGTCTGGCCAGCGAGGTGTTCACGGAGGAGGTCAAGCGCTCCTTTTCCCCCGAAATGACGGCGGAGGAGACGGAACGGATGCTTCGCAGCGCTGTGACGCTGGCGAACATCTCCGTGTTTGAACACTCCCAGCTCAGCGCCGAGTTTGACGGCATGGGCACGACTTTGGTGGCGTGCCTGATCTCGGGCAGGGGCTGCCAGGTACTTAATGTGGGCGACAGCCGTGCCTACCACGTCGATTCCGACGGCGTCACCTGCGTCACCACCGACCATTCGGTGGTGGAGCTGATGGTCCAGCGGGGCGAGCTGACGCCGGAGGAGGCAAAGAGCCATCCCAGCAAGAACATCATCACAAGAGCTGTCGGCACGTCGCCTCAGGTCTTTGCCGATGTGTTCCGCGTGGAGCTGCACCGGGGAGACAGCCTGCTTTTGTGCTCCGACGGCCTGTCCAACCAGATGGACGACCAGGAGATCCTCTTTGAGATCGCCCACGGCGCAAGGAAAGAGGACTGCTGTCAGCGTCTGCTGGACATCGCAAAGGATCGGGGCGCGCCGGATAACATCACGGCGGTTTTGATCGCATTATGAGGGAAATGAAATCGAGTTCGGCACCCGCTCGCCGTCCGGAGCGGGCCGCAGTTGCGGAATAGGGAGTTGCCATGGAAAACTACATAGGAAGACTGCTGGACAGTCGATATGAGATACTGGAAGTGATCGGTACCGGCGGTATGGCTGTGGTCTATAAGGCTTTGGACCACCGGCTCAACCGCATGGTCGCGGTAAAAATATTGAAGGATGAATTTTCGGGGAACCAGGAGTTTTGCCGTCGATTCCACGCGGAATCCCAGGCGGTCGCCATGCTGTCGCACCCGAATATCGTCAGCGTCTACGACGTTTCCCGCTCCGGCGAGGCCAACTATATCGTCATGGAGCTGATCGAGGGGATCTCTCTCAAGCAGTATTTGGAGAAGAAAGGCCCTCTTAACTGGCGTGAGACGCTGCATTTCTCCATGCAGATCGCCAAAGCTCTGGATCACGCCCACAGCAGGGGCATCGTCCACCGGGACATCAAGCCCCACAACATCATGATTTTGAAGGACGGCTCCATCAAGGTCGCTGATTTCGGCATCGCACGGGTCGGCTCCGCCCAGAATACCCTGACACGGGAGGCCCTGGGCAGCGTCCACTACATCTCCCCGGAGCAGGCCAAGGGTGCGCGGGTGGATAACCGCTCGGACATCTATTCTCTGGGCGTGGTCATGTATGAGATGCTCACGGGCCGCACCCCCTATGACGGCGAGACGCCGGTCTCCGTGGCCATCCAGCATATCAACGGCGGTGCGCGGCGTCCCAGCGAGGTGATGCCGGGGATCCCCCTCGGCCTGGAGTATATCACCATGCGGGCCATGAATTCCAATATTGAAAAGCGCTACGCCACTGCAGCGGAGATGCTGAGCGACATGGAGGAATTTCGCAAGAATCCGTCTCTGACCTTCCTGCCTGCGGTGGATGCGGCGGCAGCGGCTGCTGCGACGGCGCAGAAGCCCCAGCAGGCGCAGCAGCGTCAGCCCATGACTCGCACGGAGGCGGAGCGCTATGCCGCCGCCCGTGCCGCGAAAAACGGCGGCGCCAAGACCCCGGAGGAGCGCCGTGCCGAACGTGCCCGCCGTGAAGCGGAGCAGGCTGCCGAGCGCCGGAAGAAGCTCATTATCATCGCCTCCATTTCCGCAGCCATCGTCCTGGTGGTCCTGGCCATCGTCCTGGTAACGGCCCTGTCCGGTGGCAGTGACGAGCCGGTGGACGCCTCCACGGAAAGCACTGCCGATGAGATCGTCCGCGTGGATAATTTCGTAGGCATGAAGCTGGAGGACATCGACCCGGAGGACTATCCCGACCTGGATGTGGACGTGCGGCGCGTGACGGAGGAATACAGCGACGAGTACGACGAGGGCTACGTCATGGACCAGGATCCGAAGGCCGGCGAAGAGGTCAAGACCGGCCGGACGGTGAAGCTCACTGTCAGCAAGGGCAAGGAGGAGATCCTGATGCCCGACCTGGTGAACGTGTCCGAGGCTGACGCCATGAAGCAGCTTGAGGCCCTGAAGCTGGGGCTGAAGATCACCCTGAAGGATGAAAGCAACGAGGATGTCCGCCAGGGCAACATCGTCCGGACGGAGCCAAAGGCGGATGAACCTCTGGAAAAGAGCCAGGAAGTCGTATTGTACGTCAGCCTGGGCGAAAATAAGATGCCCAATCTTATCGGTGACACGGAGGACAACGCAAAGGCCAGACTAAAGGCGCTGAATATCAGCGTTTCGATCGAATACCTCTACGATGTGAATGACAAGTACGAGGAGGGCCGCGTCTACCGTACCGATCCCCAGGCAGGCGATCAGCTGGAGCCGGGAGACAAGATATTCATTTATGTCAGCGAGGGCGACGGAAAGGTCCCGGTGCCCAATGTCCTTATCACCAGTCTGGAGGACGCGCAGAAGGCCCTGAAGGATGCCGGCCTGGTGCCGCTGCTCAATGAGGTCTATGACGCGGAGATCCCGGTGGGCTTTGTCGTCAGCCAGAGTGAGATGCCCGGCACAAAGGTGGAAAAAGGCTCCTACGTGACCATCGACATCTCCAAGGGACCGGATCCGGCCCTGACGGTGCCACCTACGGAATCCACGACGGAGCCGACGGAGGCACCCACGGAAGGCGGTACGCCCTCAGAGAGCAAGCCGTAGCCGCCCATGGAGGAATTTGAAAGAGGGCGCATTATCAAGGCGCTCAGCGGCTTTTACTACGTGCGCTGCACAGACGGTAAGGTGACCCAATGCCGCGCCCGGGGCATCTTCCGCAAGGAGCACGTGACACCCCTGGTGGGCGACGAGGTAACTTATTCGGTGCAGCAGGGCAAGGGAATGGTGGAATCCATCCTCCCGCGCCGCAACAGCTTTGTGCGTCCCGCTGTCAGTAATCTGGACGCGCTGGTGATCCTGGCTTCCGAGGCCAACCCGGTGACGGACCCCTTCCTCATCGACCGGGTCGCGGCCATTGCTGGGGAACAGAACGTCCCGGTGCTGATCTGTGTGAATAAGACAGACCTGTGCAGCGGGGAACGGCTGCTCGGCATCTACCGCCGGGCAGGGTTCCGCACCTTTGCCACCAGCGCGCTGACCGGCGAGGGTGTGGAGGAACTGCTGGAGTCTGTGAAAGGAAAGACCGTGGCCTTTACGGGCAACTCCGGCGTGGGGAAAAGCAGTATTCTCAACGCCATGGACCCGGATTTCTCCATTGAGACCGGGGAAGTCTCTGACAAACTGGGACGGGGCCGGCATACGACCCGCCATGTGGAGCTGTACTGCCTGCCCGACGGCACCTGCATCATCGATACGCCGGGCTTTTCCTCCTTCGATACGGAGCAGATGATGCTTCTGGTCAAGGAAAACCTGCAGTATTCCTTCCCGGATTTTGCCTCATATCTGGGCAATTGCACTTACCGCGACTGTGCCCATATCCATGAGCCGGGCTGTGCGGTGCTGGAAGCGCTGCATGAAGGGCGCATTGAGCCGACCCGCTACGCCAGCTATGTGCGCCTGTATGAAAGCGCCAAGGAGATCAAGCCCTGGGAGCATAAGTCCCCCACATAAGCCGAAACCGGCACAGGGCCGATTTCGCACGGCGAAAATGACAAGCATAAAACCGCCGCCTGCACATAGGTTTGCAGGGGGCGGTTTTTATGTGCAGAAAAAATGAATTGATCGGTACGGCACTGCTGGCCTGCGGCGCAGGTCTGCTGCTGTCTTTGCTGTTTACTTCCGAGTTTGCCATGGCTATTATCGGCGTCGGACTTCTGGTTTGCGGCCTTTGCTGCGCCAGAAAACAATGAAAGAGGCATAAAGTTGTCCAACGGCTCATATATGTTTCGTAGAACGAAGAAGGAGTGAGGACAATGGAGCTTGTTTTTCAGGAGCAAAAGCTGGAATATTTGCACAGGATATTCTGCGAGACGGTAACGCAGGAACAGACCGCCGATGTGGTGATCCCGGACAGTCTGGCGGACGCCGAACGGGTAGTGGAGGCCTTCGGGACCCTGCTGGTGCGCAGTGAGGAATGTATGGCCGACAGCGTATCCGTCTCCGGCGTGGTGCAGGCGGGGGTACTGTTTTGCGGCGAGGGCGGCGAGGTGCTGCAGGTGGAGAGCCAGATCCCATTTTCCATGCGTCGGGAGCTGCCGGTCCAGACGGAGGACGGACATCTGCATTGCCGCTGTGTGCTGCGCAGTGTCGACGCACGGCTGCTCAATTCCAGAAAGCTGCTGATACGCGTCTGCGTGTCGTGTACCCTCTGCGTCTATGCGCCGAGAAGCTGCACCGTCTATGATATTAGTGAACCGGCGCCAACTCTCCAGCTCAAGCGGACCGAGCTGCCGCTGCAAATGCCCATGGGCCTGGGGGAGAAGGGCTTTGTGCTCAATGAGGTGCTGGAGCTGCCCGCAGGAAAGCCGGAGATTCTGCATCTGCTGAAATGCTGCTACCGGCCGCAGATCAGCGAGCAGCGGATGGTGGGCAACAAGGCGGTATTCAAGGGTGCCATGACGGTGCACATCCTCTATGAAAGCAGCGACGAGGAGATCTATCCCTATGAATGGAGCATCCCCTTTTCTCAGTATGCCGAGCTGGAGCGGGAGTTGGATGAGTGCGACCTGCAGACGGCCCTGACCCTGACCTCGGCAGAGGCTGAGCCGGAGAGCCAGTTCGGCACCAACCGCCTGCTGGTCAGCGTCAATGTGCTTGCCCAGTGCATGGCCACGGGGGTCCAGATGCTATCCATCATCGAGGACGCCTTCTGCACCGACGCGGACCTGACGCCGCAGTGGGACAACTGGCAGATGCAGGGAATTTTGGACCGTCAGACCTTCCGAGAGACGGTGACGGCGGGAAGCGAACAGCCTGCCCAGCGGGTGGTGGACGCTTGGGTCTGGCCCGACGAGGCGGGAAAACAACGCCTGGACGGACGGGTGCAGATCGAGCTTCCTATGACCTGCAACGTGTTGTATTATGACGCGGATGGGAAATTGCAGGGAAGGACGCTGCGGCCCATGCTCCGGGCGGAAACGGCTCTGGCGGAAAACGGGAGCTGCGCGGTGACGGATGTCGATTGCGGCGAGCTGTTCTGTTCAGCCGGAAGCGACGGCATCACAATCCGCCTGCCGGTGACGGCCAATGTGGAGAGCAGCGCCATCCATTCCATTCATGCCGTCAGCGGCGGAGAGATTACACCGCTTCCTGAGGAGGCGGGACGAAAGCCTGCGGTGCTTTTGCGCCTGACCGACAGCGAGGAGAGCGTCTGGGACATCGCCAAAAGCTGCCGTGCGCCTATGCAGTCAATTACGGCGGCCAATGACCTGCGCGACAGCGTCGTGCCGTCGGGTACGCTGCTACTGATCCCGCTGTGATCTTGGGCCAGGTATCATAATAATGACAGATCTCCGGTCAAGAGCGGATGCTTTTGACCGGAGATCTCTATTTTAGCGCTCTCGCTAATAGAGTGCTAAAATTCACAAACCGTTCATAGATAGGACACACAAAAAACGATTTTGAGGGAGAGAATATAGTTGTCCAAAGGGAAAACGTCCGAAAGTTCCGAGGCGGCTGCCGAGGACCGGAGCGGACGTAAAAGAATTGAAAAAGTATTGAACTATCAGGAGGTATGCATCATGTTTGAAATCAGACCGTATCGTAGAAACAACAACCCGTCCACCTATAACCCCTTCCGGGAAATGGACGACTTTGAAAGAGCTTTCTTCGGTGAGCCCTTCGGCAGCTTCTTCCGCAGCGGAGACATCGCCGAGTTCAAGACCGACATCACCGACGAAGGCGACCACTATCTGCTGGAGGCTGACCTGCCCGGCTTCGATAAGAAGGACATCCACCTGGATATTAACGGCGACACCCTGACCATCAATGCCGAGCGTCATTGCGAAAAGAAGAGCAAGGACAAGGACAAGTACGTCCACATCGAGCGCTCCTATGGCAAGTACGCCCGTGAGTTTGACGTCTCCGCCGTCGACGTGGAGAAGATCAAGGCAAAGTACAATGACGGCGTTTTGACCCTGACCCTGCCGAAGAAGCAGGAGATCCTGCCGGCTTCCCACCGCCTGGAAATCGAATGATCCCTTCGCGAAAAAGAGATTTGCAAGCACAGAAAATGAAATACCCGAGCAAAAGACGGGCTGCTGCAAGCGAAAACTTGCGGCAGCCCGTCTTTTTGTGTCTGATCAAATCATACGAATACTCTACAACATTTCAAGTTGCATATTGACGTCTGTAGGGGCGGACGACCCTGTCCGCCTGCGCAGGAACTGCCGGCTGCGTAGAAACCTGTTGATTATACTGTCGCCGTTTATGCCCAGGGTAGGCTGAGTCTGCGTGCCCTGTGAGCAGACTGTAGTTTTAAGTGTTATACTAGAATCTGATAAAAAGGTTTAATACCTTTTTATAGCGCCGTCAGGCGCGTCAGATTCTGCACAAGACGGCACAGCGTGCGCAAGCACGATGTGAGTGTGCGCAGCACACGGGATTCTTGATTAAACTTTTTAATCAAGAATCAGTATTACAAACTACTACTTCCTGATTAAATCTTTTTGACCTTTTTATCGAATTGATTGGATCAGAATAAAACGTTGCCTCTGGCCTTGGCGTTGGGGCCGGTGGTCTCCTCGGTGCCGTTGCTGTGTTCCGTACCGTTGCCGTTGGAGGTGCCGTTGTCATTGCCGTTGCCCAGATCGTTATTATTGTTGCCGCTGCCGTTTTCCATGCTGTTGTTGCCGTTTTCACCGGTGATGCCGTTGCTGTTAGAGGTGGGAGTAGTCGCATGGCTGCTCTCCGTGGTCGCGCTGGAAGAGCTGCTTTCGATCTTGCCGTTTTGGTTCTCAGACACGGTGCGCTCGTCGGTGCAGCCCACGAGAAGAACCGAAAGCATTACCAGAACGAGACAGAATACAAAAATACGTTTCATAGTTATCCTCCTGTTTTTTTGTTTGCAAACGTATTATTTGCGCTTCCGCGGGAATTATCCTTTTTTCGCTTTTGCAGATTTGTCAAAAAACGAATGACAAACCAGACCGAGGCGCACGACACACGGACCCTTGGATGAATCCAATGCACAGCAACCAGAAATATCACATATAAAAAGGGGCTGTAAAGAAACAGCCCCATAGTTTTAGTAATCACCCTTATTTTCGTTCCAAAAACCTGCATCATACCGTATAGCCGAAGAAACGCTGGAGGGTATGGTTCAGATTGATTACTTTTTCTCGTATGTCACTTCAAGACCATCATCAGGATGATAAGTCCAGGATACTCTGTATTTATCATTCTCTGCACTCTGGCGACCCATTAGTGCAGTAGTATTCATCATTTGTGAGTATACAGAGCCGTTAAAACCCAATTCTTCGTTTGCGTATTTAATTGCTTCTAATGCATTCTCTTCTGCACTGGGAAGCAACAGGGATGCCACAAGTTCATCCATGTTTTTATATTCGTCGGGGTATGTGTCGATCATAAAGTAGTCGCCGCTTCCGGTAATTCTGCCTGCAATTTGGACGCACTCACTTCGCACTCTCTCGAATTTCGACGGAACCAAGAGCGCAATTGCAATGGCAATGATCGCAACAGCAGCTACAGCAATAATTGCAATCTTTTTCTTGGTAAATTTTGGTTTTTTGGGTTTTGCTGCAGCTTGGGGATCCACAGCACCCTCGGTTTCCGGAGTAGTAGTTGCCGGGATGTCATTCTCTGCGGCATGGGCCTTTGGGGTTTCGCTCAACAGTTCCTCTTGCTCTGTGATCTGTTCGCTCATAGTTTAGCCTCTCCTTTTGTGTTGATTTCGATGCTATTATATCATCTATGGATTAATATTGTCAACCCATAGATGCTTATAATTTAATCTAAAAGTTCATATAATTATCCCAAAGTTTAATATGCGGGGTGAAAATATGAGCGAAGCCGATTTGAATGGCATTGGTAAGCGTATCCAAAGTCGCAGAAAACAGCTTAAGCTTACCCAAGAGCAGCTTGCGGAAATGATGAATGTATCCATTCAAATGGTATCAAATCTTGAAAGAGGAAATAAAGCAATCCGCATTGATAATCTTATCAATTTGAGTCAGATTTTGGATGTCAGCACCGACTACATTCTGACAGGAAAAGCAACAGCAGATGATAATGAAGCATTGACTTCCCGCATCGCTCAACTTTCGCCCAAAGACAGAAAAATGATTGAAATGATGGTAAAGGATCGAGATGAAACTTATCAGGAAACGCTGAATTTTGTAAATGACAATGAGAGTTATTTGCAGATTTGCAAAGAAAGTGAATACTTTGATTGTATGGATGTATCCCGCGTTTATCGTTTATTGA
>CAMFZO010000004.1 GCA_946006895.1 uncultured Clostridia bacterium
GCACCGTGGGGCCGGCGCAGATAGCCGCCGCATAGCCGCCGTCTTCGTAGACCCGGATGACCGCTTTTTTCACCGTTTCACTTTTCTGAATGGACGCAACGCCGCCCAGTCCGCCGGGCAGCACCAGCATTTCCGCTTTCGTCAGGTCCGTTTCCTCCGCGGCGCAGTCGGCGCAGACAGTGATGCCGTGGCCGCCGGTGATCTCCCGGCCGCCAATACCTGCGAAACGGGCATCAACGCCCGCTCTGCGCAGCAGGTCGCAGGGGACGATGGCTTCCGTTTCCTCGAAGCCCTCACCTAAAATGATGTAGACCATACTTTATCCCTCCAGACAGGTGCGGACCAGCTCAAAGATCTCGTTGTGGATGTCCTCGATGGAACGCATTTTTCCGTCGCGGGCACAGTTGATGATGGTCCAGCCGTAGTATTTCGCCGCCTCCAATCCGGTCTTGCGGCAAAGGCGCAGATAGTCCATGTTTTGCTCATGGATGTCCGCGTGGGTATGGGTGTCATATTCCCGGCGGCGGAGCATCTGACCGGTCAGCTCCGTCGGCACATCCAAATATATGACGATATCCGGCTCGGGAAGTTCCATATGATGGTATTCAAAATCGTAAAGCCAGCGGAAGAACTCCTCCCGGGTCTCATCCGGCTCCTTGGAGGCCTGATGGACGGCGTTGGAGGTGGTGTACCGGTCGGAGAGCATCAGACCGCCGTTTTGATAGTATTCCCGCCAGACCTTGCGGTATGACGCATAGCGGTCCACGGCGTAAAAAGTGGAGGCCGCATAGGCATTGACGTCCGACGGACGGGCACCGAACTCGCCGCCCAGATACATACGGATCAGCGCCGACGACGGCTCGGAATACTGCGGGAACACCATGGTGCGGAAGTCCACCTGCATGGTCTGCAGCCGTTTGGTCAGGAGTGAAAACTGCGTCGATTTTCCGGAGCCGTCCGTTCCCTCAAACACAATCAGCTTTCCCATGTTCATTCCCCTTTCATTCTCTTTTTCAGCGCGGCAAAAACAAATTTCGGCAGGCGCAGCATACGGCCAAAGCGGCGCGGCTCCCTGATGAGGCGGTAGAGCCATTCCAGTTGGAGGCGGATCATCCACCGGGGCGCACGCTTCACCGTTCCGGCAATGCCGTCCAGGGTGCCGCCCAGACCCGCCATAAGACGGACATTCAGTTTCGCTCTGTGGCGGTACATGAAGTATTCCTGCTTCGGCGCACCGAGGCAGACATAAAGGGCATCGGCATTGGCCTCGTTGATCTTCCTTACGACCTCGTCCTCGTCCCGGAAATAGCCGTCAGTCATGCCGCAGATGCAGAGGTCCGGATGCTTCTGCAGCATCTTTTCCGCCGCCAATTCCGCGACACCGGGCTTACTGCCCAAAAGATAGAGGCGGCTGCCCAGCTCCTCATAGACCGGGAGCATATTCTGGGCAAACTCGATGCCGGCCACCTTCTGCTTCAGAGGCGTCTTCAGGATCTTCGCTCCCAAAACCACTCCTGCGCCGTCGGGAAGCACCAGGTCCGCCTCGTTCAGCACCCGGCGGAATTCCTCATCGTGGAGGGCCTCATAGGCCATTTCCGCGTTGGGCGTGACCACATAGGCGCACTTGTCGCCAGTCAGCAGCTCACGGCCCCGTGCCAGAGCTTCGGCCATGGTGAGATTGTCATATTGCACACCCAAAACATCCGTTTTCATGCGCATACCTCTTCCATTTTATTCTTATCACATTTTATCACATATTTTTTGCTTTGTCTATGCCTCATTTCACATTCTGCTTCCGGCGGCATACTATGTTGTGAAAGCACTTTTTTGCTTAATCGTTCCATCAGGAGGTAGTTTTATCATGCCGGAAAACACCATTGAGCCCACTGGCGGCGTTGACGCAAGCCGGCAGGTCTGTGTCCATACCCGCCAAATCACCGACAGTTGTCTGGATAAAGACTGCGTGGAGGACCTGCGGGTCTATCTGACCCAGCAGTCCCAGGCGGCTCTGGACAATTCCACCAATGTCAAGACCCGCTGCGCCGAGCTGCTGTTTGCCAACGTCTGTGTGGAGCCGCTGCACTACAAGGCAGGCTTCTACGCCGTCGATCTGACCTTCTACTACCGGATCATCGGCGACGCTATTTTGTGCGGCACCCGCCCCACCACCATCACCGGTATCGCCATCTTTGCCAAACGGGTGGTCCTCTACGGAGGCCACGGCCGCGCCAAGATCTTTACCGGCTCCGACACCATGCCCACTGGTGACCTGCTCCAGCACCGTGATATGCCCGAGGCCGTTCTGGAGGCGCTGGACCCGATGATCCTGTCGGCCAAAGTCCGGGAGGTCTGCGAGTGCCACCGCGGGGAAACGGAGCTGGCGGACATTCCCGCCTGCATCGCCGAAAGCTTCGGGGAGCCGCTGGTCATGACCGGGGAATCCAAGCGCCTCTATGTGACCATCGGCCAGTTCTCCACCGTCCGTCTGGAGCGGGAAACCCAACTGACCCTGCCGGTGTGCGAGTATTGCGCGCCCACCCGGGAATGCTGCGACGAGGAATGCTGCGAGGAGGATCCCTGCGAGATGTTCAGCCGCATTGACTTCCCTATGCGGGCATTTTTCCCGGAAAGCCGCGGCGCCCACTGCAAGGAGGAACACACGGAGCCCCAGAGCTGCGGCTGCTGAACTATTCTATGCGGCCCGGGGTCGTCCGAAAGACAGAAAAAAGAGGCTGTCACGCACAGCCTCTTTTATTGTTTTCGCACACAGCCTCTTGATTTGCAATTCAGGGATGCTGCTGCAGATTCGCCGTGACGGCGGCAGCCGCCGAGAGAACGGCCCGCTTCATGGCATCAAACCGCTCCCCGCTCTGGGCCGCCATACAGATGACGCCAATGGCGTAGCGGCACTCCCCTGCCGCGTCGAAGATAGGCGCAGCTACGGATTTCAGCCCCAGCTTGTATTCCTCATGCTCCTCCGCAAAGCCCGCCTGACGGATGGCCTCCAGGGAGGATAGCAGCTTTTCCGCCGAGGTGAGCGTATGCTCTGTAAAGGTAGCCAGAGGCTGCTTATGGAGCAGGCGTTCGGCGGTGTAGCCGGGCAGGTTGGCCAGTATGACCTTTCCCTGGGAGGTACAGTGCAGCGGCAGCCGCGTTCCCACCTCGGAGACGATGCGGAAGCCCACGTGGGGTTCCTCGCAGACGGTCAGGATCAGCTCGTCGCCGGAAAGCCGCGCCAGATAGGCTGACTCCCCCACCTCGTCAACGATTCTCTGCAAATAGGGGCCGCAGAGCTCCGGCACGCCCCAGCTCTGATTAACGGCACTGCCAAGCTCAAAAAGGTGATAGCCAAGTCGGTACTTGCCGTCGCCGGCATTCTGCTCTAAAACGCCCGAATCCAGCATGGACGCGAGCAGGCCATGGATCGTGCTCTTGGCCCATCCGGTTTTGGCCTCCAGTTCCCGCAAAGACAGAGGCCGCCGCTCCTGCCAAAAGCAGTCCAGCAGCACGATGGCCTTTTCAATGGCGTGGACACGCCTTCCGCGCGTTTCCATAGAAGTCACCTCACAGGTAGAATTATTGCAGGAAAATCCGTTTCCCGCCGCCGTAGGGCCGGACATAGCCGATCCTCTGAGCTGATGGGACGGCGGTCTTCAATTCTTCATACATTACGTCGGCGTCCTCCGGGTCCACGGCGATGAGCAGGCCGCCGGAGGTCTGGGGATCATAGAGAATATCCTGCACCGCCAGCGGAACATTACCTGCATCCACCCAGCTTTCCGCGAAGTGGCGGTTGCGGTACATCCCCGCAGGCAAAATGCCCATCTCCGCCAGTTCCCGCGCTTCGGGCACAAAGTCCACGGCGGCGGTATCAATGACCAGCTCCATGTCGCTGCCCTGGGCCATTTCCAGACCGTGGCCCATGAGACTGAAGCCCGTCACATCGGTACAGGCGTGGACACGGTATTTGACCATTACATCCCGTGCGCCCTTATTCAGGGTCGTCATGAGTTTTTTGGCATACGCCATGGTTTCATCGGAAGCCAGGTCCGCCTTTGCCGCCGTCGTCAGGATGCCGATGCCCAGGGGTTTGGTCAGAAACAACACGTCCCCGGCCTTGGCGCCGCAGTTTTTCAGCAGCTTGTCCGGGTGGACAAAACCCGTCACCGCAAGGCCGTACTTCGGCTCCTCGTCCAGGATGCTGTGACCGCCGGTGATGATGGCACCGGCTTCATAGACCTTGTCATAGCCGCCCCGCAGCAGCGCATGAACCGCCTCCTTGGGCAGGTTTTCCGGCACCGCCATGATATTCAGCGCCAGCTTTGGCTCACCGCCCATGGCGTAGACGTCCGACAGGGCGTTGGTGGCGGCAATCTGTCCGAAAGTATAAGGGTCGTCGTCGATGGGCGGGAAAAAGTCCACCGTCTGGACCAGGGCAAGCTCCTCCGTCACCTTGTAGACCGAAGCGTCGTCTGACTTGTCAAATCCCACCAGCAGATTGGGATCCTCATGGACCCGGATGCCGTCCAGGAGCTTGGCAAGGACGCCCGCTCCCACCTTTGCGCCGCAGCCGGCGCATTTCGCCAGTTTTGTCAGCTTAATATCTTCCATTTTTATCCCTCCGAAAACCGCAGTATCGCTTCCAGTACGCCGCCTCCGATGGCAAGGGCCTTGTCGGAGACCAGTTGACAGTAGGACACCTCTCCCCGCGGATCCACATCGCCTGCCTTCATGCCACGGTGGACAGGCGTTCCGTCGGCAAGAAGCCCCCGCAGAACGCCGGAAATCTGACAGCGCATCGGCTCCGTTCCCACGTAGCCAGCGATCTCGTTTTGCTCCACCATGTCGCCGATCTCCAGCCTCTGGCGGAAAATACCGTCGGCGGGTGCCCGCAGGACCCGCTCTCCCGCAAAGCCCCCGATAAGCCCGGGAATGTTGGTGTTGGGAATGGGCGACCCCTCGGTGATAACCCTGCCCAGGGTATGGCCGCGCATGGTCTCCACGCAGGCGTGGCAGTCGATCCCCGCCGTGAAGCCCGGACCTACGCCGATGACGCAGGGTGCGTCGGTGATCTTCGTGCCCAGATTCCGCTTGGCCAGGATGGCGTCCACCACCGCGTCAGGCCGCAGTACAGCGATACAGGCCGCCTCCGGGTCTGCCAGAACAGGGATCTTTTTCTCTTTCAGGATCGAAACCGCCGCCTCGGGCGTTTCGGCAAATGCCGCCGTCACATCCTCCACGGCCATGGTTCCAAAGAGGATCGCCTGAGAAAAGCAGACGGTCCGCCGGATGGCGGTGGGACGCGGGAGGTCCGTCATAATGACCTCCATTTTCGCGTGGAACAGGCGCAGGGCAATGCCGGAGGCCAGATCCCCCGCGCCCCGGATCAATACACGCATAACAATTCTCCTTTTTGCAGCGACGCGATCACCACGGGGCAGTCCAGCAGCCGTGCCAGCTCCCGGGCCGCAGCAATTCGCTCCGGGCTGTCAGCCTGGTTGATGAGCACCCGGGTGTGCAGCGCCTCCTTGTTCAAAACCGCAGCGACCGCCGCCGGTGAAGCAGTGTCGCTGCCGGAAAGGGCCATGAACCGTTCCGGCCTGTGGACCTTCTCCGCCGCAGAGTGATCCAGGCCCGAGGCGCCCACCACGCAGATCACCTGACTTGCCTCGCTGGGAATCACCGGCTCATGGGAGGCATGGGCCTTGAGGGGCCTGCCGGCAGAACCGTCCGCCTCCACCAAGACATAATCCGCCAGAGTCGTCAGCTCCCGGAAGCTCTGCTGCGGCGCGGACAGCTTGCCGTTTTCGCAGGGCGTTCCGACGCACAGAATACCACTGACTTTCCCCGCTGTCCGGGCAAATGGCAGGTCTGCGGGCTTAAAAATGTGCGTGGAAGTGGTAACGATGACGCTTCCGCGCCCCTCCAGCTCCCTGGCCAGACGGTAGAGCAGCGTGGTCTTCCCGCCGCCGCCGATGATGGCGGTGAGTCCGGGTCGGACCTGTAATGCCTCTGCAAATTCGTTCATGGCGAACTCCGTTCACAATTTCGTTATTCTTTAATTAAAATAACACAATCGGATTGCCGCGTCAAGGTGGTTTCCAATAAAAATATTGACGGGAAAACGGGTTTTGTGCTATACTTTTTTTATGGAAAAGAAATTCAGACCTGTACTGACCGTGCGGATCTTCGGGGAGGACAAGTGCTTCGGTCCCGGCGTTGCGGAGCTGCTGCGCCGGGTGGAGCAGGAAAAGTCCCTCCGCGCCGCCGCCATCTCCATGGCCATGGCCTATTCCAAGGCCTGGACGGTCATCCGGAACTCCGAAGCCGAGCTGGGCTTCAAGCTGCTGATCTCCACCACCGGCGGCAAACACGGAGGAGGTGCTTCGCTTTCGCCAGAGGCCAAACAGTTACTCGCCGCCTACGATGGATTCTGTGCCAGACTGCGTTCCTGCGCCGCCGAGGAATTTGAACGCAGCTTTTTGGAGATACTGTAGACACACGGCAACACGGACTGCGCCGGTCGCGGTCCGTGTTGTTTTTTGTGGCATATCACAGCTCATTTTTTCTGTCAGAAAATCGGAAGTTTGACACTATCTGCAACCAATTTGTTATTTTCGCTTTACAATTTGGCTCTTTTATGTTATACTCTCCTTGCCTATATTTGGATTGCTAATCTTTTTCCGATTGGATATACTCCTAATGTGAAAGGGTATGTATATGACGCAATATATCATTCGGGGCGGTAAGCCCCTGAACGGAACCGTTACCATCAGCGGCGCGAAAAACGCGGCCGTTGCTATTTTGCCCGCGACCCTGCTGGTCAACGGCACCTGCCGTATTGAAAACGTTCCCGACATCTCCGACGTGCATCTGCTGTTGGAGATCCTGGACCGTATGGGTGCGGAGATCCGCCGCCTGAGCCCCAACACGCTGGAGATTTCCTGTGTTCACGTGCGGGACAGCGAGGCCTCCGACACCCTTGTGCGCCGCATCCGCGCCTCCTATTACCTCATCGGCGCGCAGCTTGGCCGCTTCGGTCATGCCAGAGTTGCCCTTCCCGGCGGCTGCAATTTCGGTGCCCGCCCCATCGACCAGCACATCAAGGGCTTTGAAGCCATCGGTGCGGACGTGACGCTCTCCAACGGCTTTGTCTGCGCCACCGCGCCGGAAGAGGGTCTGACCGGCGGCCGCGTCAATCTAGACGTGGTTTCTGTCGGCGCCACCATGAACATCATGATCGGCGCAGTCCTGGCCAACGGCACCACCATCATCGAAAACGCCGCCAAGGAGCCCCATATCGTCGATCTGGCCAACTTCCTTAACGCCATGGGCGCCAAGGTCTCCGGCGCTGGTACCGATACCATCAAGGTCCGCGGCGTCCGCTCTCTCCACGGCGGCAGCTATTCCATCATTCCCGACCAGATTGAGGCCGGCACCTATATGGCGGCGGCTGCCGCTGTCGGCGGCAATGTACTGATTCAGAACGTCATCCCCAAGCACATGGACTGCATCAGCGCCAAGCTGCGGGAAATGGGCGCCAAGGTGACAGAATATGACGACGCCATCCGCGTACAGCGCGCCGGCATTCTCCGCCGTGCCAACGTCAAGACCCTGCCCTATCCCGGCTTCCCCACGGATATGCAGCCGCAGATCGCCGTCTGTATGTCCCTGGCCTCCGGTGTCAGCGTGATCACCGAGAGCATCTACGACACCCGGTTCGGCTACTGCGCTGAGCTCAACCGCATGGGAGCTGCCATCAAGGTGGAGACCAAGGTGGCCGTCATCACCGGTGTGGAGCAGCTCCACGGCTGCACCGTCCACGCCTGTGACCTGCGCGCCGGTGCCGCCATGGTCATTGCCGGTCTTGCCGCTGACGGCACCACCGTCGTGGAAGAGATCGAATATATCGAGCGCGGCTATGAGAATATCATCGGCAAATTAGAGAGTCTGGGCGCTTCCATCAAGCGCGTTGAGACGCCCAGCCGCCGTTCCGTTCACGCCGCCGGATAATCCTATGGAATCATTTGTCTCCGTCCTTGAACTCATCGGCACCGTTGCCTTTGCTGCCTCCGGGGCGCTGACCGCCATAAAAAAGCACATGGATCTGCTGGGCATCATGATCCTTGGTGTCGTCACCGCCACCGGCGGAGGCATCCTGCGCGACGTGATCCTGGGCATCACGCCGCCGCTGGCCTTCCGGGATCCTCTGTGCGCGCTGGTGGCCATCGGCACGTCAATCCTGCTGTTTATTCCCTGGCTCCGTCACCATCTGACCCACAATCAGCGCCTGTTTGACGCCGTTTTGCTGGTCATGGACTCTCTGGGGCTGGGTGTTTTTACCGTCATGGGCATCTGGAACACTCTGGCGTTTTCGCCGGACCGCAGCACCTTCCTGCTGGTTTTCGTCGGCGTGCTCACCGGTGTGGGCGGCGGTATCCTCCGGGACATTCTGGCAGGCAATACCCCCTACATACTGGTTAAGCACATCTACGCCTGTGCTTCTCTGGTGGGTGCCCTGTCCTGTGCCCTGCTGTGGCGGCGGTTGCCGGAATACGCGGCCATGCTGATCGCCATGTCTCTGGTGCTCATCATCCGGCTTCTGGCGGCGGTCTTCCGCTGGAACCTGCCCCGGGCAAACGAGTAGATTTTGACCTCCGACTTGTTCGGAGGTCTTATTTTTTTTGATTTTCAATATTTTTTTATTGACAAACGATAATTCCGGTGATATTCTGGCAGCAGAGATCCTAAGGAGGTCTGTCTATGAAAAAAGGTCCCGTCATACTCTGTACCATATTTGTATGCCTGTTTTTGGCGCTTCTGGTCGCGCTTTTGTTCCTCGCGCCCCAGCTCGTTGACGCCTACAGCAGCTTCCGCGCTCTTTCCGAGGGGGTACCGGAGGCGATCCTGATTGCCTTCTACCTCTGCGCCGTACCCGCTGCCACCGCGCTGCTGTGCCTTTTGGCGCTGCTGCGGACCATCCGGCGGGATGAGCCGTTTGCAAAACGCAGTGCAATGCTCATGTCCGTCGTCTCCTGGTGCTGTGTGGCTGTCGCCCTCATTACGGCCGGGGCGGGCTTCCGCTATTTCCCCCTGTTTTTTATCGCGGTGGCCATGGTGTTTATCTTCCTTATCGTCCGCGTGGTGCGCATATGCTTTGTTGCCGCCGCCGCTTTGAAGGAAGAAAACAGCCTCACGATCTGAGGTAGTGCCATGGCGATCATTGTGAATCTGGACGTGATGATGGCAAAATGCAAGATCTCCTCCAATGAGCTGGCGGAGAAGATCGGCATCACGCCCGCCAACCTGTCCATTCTGAAAACCAGCAAGGCCCGCGCCATCCGCTTCTCCACCCTGGACAGCATCTGCAAAGCCCTGTCGTGCCAGCCGTCCGACATTCTGGAATACCGTGAGGAGGATACCGATGGAAAATAAGCCTGAGAATTCTATGCCGGAACAGCGGCCCCAGGTATTTTATTACCCGGAGCCGCAGCCGCTGCAGCCGCCGCGCCTCACTCCCTACCGCGCCTCCACAAGGCGGGACATGATCTTTGCCCTGCTGCTGGTCGTCTTCAGCGTCCTTTGCGCCGACTTCTATTTCTGGGGCGGTGCAGGTCCCGCCGCCGGGGTCGCCACTGTCTGCCTGCTTTTGACCGGTGCCGTCTATCTGTGGCGAAGCCGGAAAGCGGTGACGGCCTACGGCTGCTTCTGCTGCGCCGTCTGTCTGGCCTGCGCCCTCAGCCTGGCCTTTAACGACAGCTTTAAGTTTCTTTCCGTTCTCGCTATGATCCTCTGCGCCGCCCTGGCCGTTCTGGAATTTATGCAGCTCCGGTCCCATACCGACGGCAGCTTCCGGTCCATCGGGGACGTGTGCTATGTGGTCTTTGCCCTGACCTTCGGCAAGCTGGCAGACGGCTGCTATGCGCTTTTCCACAAGGAGGGTGAGGACGGCTCCCCGAAGCGCCGCAGGACCGGCAGCGTATTCCTGGGTCTTCTCATCGCCGTTCCGGTGCTGTTTATTATCGTCCCCCTGCTGGTGCTCTCCGATGCCGCCTTTGAATCTATGGTGAATCTTCTGGACTTTGAGCATCTGAGTGAGTTCTTCGGCGCGGCAGTCCTCGGCCTCGGGCTTTTTCTCCTGCTGTTCGGGCAGTTGTTCAGCCTTCCCCGCTGTGAACGGGAACCTGCCGAGCGCTCTGCGCGCCGCGGGGTGGAACCGATCATTGTGATCACCTTTCTCTCCGCCGTGGCTCTGGTCTACGTGCTCTACCTGCTCTCCCAGCTTGCCTATTTCTTCAGCGCCTTTCGCGGTCTGCTGCCGGAAAGCTATTCCGTGGCCGAATACGCCCGGCGGGGCTTCTTTGAGATGTCGCTCCTGTGCGCCATCAATCTGCTGATCATCTTCCTGTCCCATTTGCTGTGCCGCAAGCGGGAGGAAAAGGCGCCCCTTGCCGTGCGTCTCCTATGCCTGTTTCTCTGCGTCTTTTCCCTGATCCTGGCGGCAACAAGCCTGTCAAAGATCGGCCTTTACGTCAGCAGCTTCGGCATGACCCGCCTGCGCATCCTCACCAGCATCTTTACGGTGCTTCTGATCGTGATCTTCCTGGCGGTCATCTTCCGGCTGTTCTGCAAAAAAACGCCCTACATGAAGATCACCCTCATCGCCGCTTCCCTTTTGCTGCTGCTAACTTCCTACGCCAACGTCGACCGGGTCATCGCGGCCTACAACGTTGGGGCCTATCAGAGCGGCAGGCTCAGCAGTATCGACATGGACACTCTGGAGGATCTGGATTCCAGCGCCGTGGTTCCCTATCTATGGGAACTGACCGGCGACGCGGATCAAAACGTGGCGCAGCAGGCAAAGGTACTGCTCTCTGCCCGCGCAGACAGCCTGTATTTCATCGGCTATGACGTCTCCGACGGCATCCTCGAACTGGGTAAGCCGCGCTATGACTGGCGCAGCCGCGATCTGACCACCGCCCGCGCCATGGCGCTCTTAGAGGAGCATTTCGACGAATACTACATTCCCCCGGCTAAGAGAGATTAAGCCTGCATTTCCCGCCTGACCTCCGCATAAGCTGTTTTGGACGCACAGCTAAAGGGGGTTAGATACATGAGGGAAACGATCGAACAGCGAGCCTGTGATTTGGCTGTGTACATGATTGAGAACCAGGCGACCGTCCGCGCTGCCGCCAGGCAGTTCGGCGTCAGTAAGTCCACCGTGCACAAGGACATCCGGGAACGGCTACCGCATCTGAACAGGGCCTTGTATCTGCAGGTTCAGGCGGTCCTGGAGCAGAACAAGGCCGAGCGCCACATCCGCGGCGGAATGGCAACCAGGAAAAAATATCGCGGCGAATGTACCGAATGACATCTGCATGGGACGCCGCAGTGTGCTTTTGCGCGTTGGTCCTGCGCACGCTACATGGGGTTCTTGAATGAAATATGATAGCCAGGGGCCCGTAATAAGGCAGCCTGTCGGTGGTTTCCGGCAGGCTGCCTTTCGTCAATCAGCACAAATTTCCGGAGCAAAATTGTGCGAAGCGCAGAATTTCTCAAAAACTCATAATTTTTGGTGGAATCAAAAAATTTTTTTGATTTTGCGGTTGATTATTTTGAATTGTTGACGTATACTGATAGTATAAAAGGGCAGGATGCCCCGAATTTACAGGAGGATAACCATGAAATACGATCGTACTTATAACTTCTCCGCAGGTCCCGCCACCATGCCTGAGGAGGTCCTTGAGGAAGTCCGCGACGAAATGATGAACTACAGAGGCTCCGGTATGTGCGTCATGGAAATGTCTCACCGCTCCAAGGTCTATCAGCAGATCATCGACGAAGCGGAACAGGATCTTCGCGACCTGATGGGAATTCCCGACAATTACAAGGTGCTCTTTATCCAGGGCGGCGCTACCCTGCAGTTCTCCATGATCCCCATGAACCTGATGAAGAACGGCAAGGCCGTCTACATTGAAACCGGCGCATGGTCCAAGAAGGCCATTGCCGAGGCCAAAAAGGTCGGCGAGGTCATCGTTGCCGCCTCCTCCAAAGACAAGAACTACACCTATGTCCCCGACTGCTCCGATCTGGACATCCCCGAGGACACCGATTACGTCTATATCTGCGAAAACGAGACCATCCACGGCGTGACCTGGAACAAGCTGCCCAACACCAAGGGCCACACGCTGGTTTCCGACCAGTCCTCCATGTTCCTGTCCCGCCCCTGCAACGTCTCCGACTACGGCATGATCTACGCCGGTGTGCAGAAGAACGTCGGCCCCGCCGGCATGGTGGTGGTCATCATGCGCGAGGACCTCATCCGAGACGATCTGACCAGCCTGCCCATCTATCTGCAGTATAAGACCCACGCCGACGCCGGCTCCATGTATAACACCCCCAACTGCTGGGCCATCTACGTCTGCGGCAAGGTCTTCAAGTATCTGAAGAAGATCGGCGGCCTGAGCGTCATGGAACAGCGCAACATCGACAAAGCCAAGATCTTCTACGATTTCCTGGACAGCTCCAAGCTCTTCAAGGGCACCGTCGTTCCCGAGGACCGCAGCCTGATGAACATTCCCTTCGTCACCGGCAATGCCGATCTGGACGCCGAGGTCATCGCCTACACCAAGAAGGCCGGCTTTGAGAACCTCAAGGGCCACAAGTCCGTCGGCGGACTGCGCGCCTCCGTCTACAACGCCATGCCCAAGGAGGGCGTCGAGGCGCTGGTGGCCTGCCTGAAGCAGTTCGAGGCAGAGCATCAATAATTCAGTTCATTTCTGTGGGGGAGGATGGCGCATCCTCCTCCGCAGTGCGCAAAAATCAATTACAAAATTAAGGAGAGTTGTATTATGCGAATTCTTGTTACTGACGGAATGGACAAGTCCGCCATCGCCGCCCTGACTGCGCAGGGTCACGAGGTCGTCGAGCAGTTCTACGAGCCCGATCAGCTGGGTGCCGCTCTGCGCGATTTTGACGTGGCAGTCGTCCGTTCCAAGACCAAGGTCCGTGCCAACCATATCGACGAGGCCAAGGGCAGCCGCCTCAAGCTCATCATCCGCGGCGGTGTGGGCGTTGATAACATCGACGTCAAGTACGCCGAAGCCAACGGCATTAAGGTCATGAACACCCCCCGCGCTTCCTCTCAGTCCGTCGCAGAGCTGGCCATGGCCCATATGTTCTCCTGCTCCCGTTATATCTCCGTTGCCGGCGCTACCATGCGCGAGGACAAGTGGGAAAAGAAAGCCTACGGCAAGGGCATCGAGCTGTGCGGCAAGACCCTGGGCATCGTCGGCTACGGCCGGATCGGCCAGGCGCTCGGCAAGATGGCAAAGGCCATCGGCATGGATGTCATTGCCTTTGATATTTTCCACATCCCCGGCATCGAGGAGCAACTGGGTATCCCCTACGTTGAGATGGACGAGCTGCTTGCAAAGTCCGATTTCATCAGCGTCCATGCCCCGGCAGTGGACGGCGGCGCTCTCATCAACGCTGACAGCATCGCCAAGATGAAGGACGGCGTCGTCATCATCAACACCTCCCGCGGCACGAACGTCGACGAGGATGCCCTGCTGGCAGCTCTGGAGTCCGGCAAGGTCCGCGCCGCCGGTCTTGACGTTTTCGCCGAGGAGCCCGCGAAGAACCGCGCCCTCTACAGCCATCCCATGGTCTCCTGCACTCCGCACATTGGCGCCGCTACCGTGGAAGCCCAGAAGCGCATCGGTGCTGAAATCGTTTCCATTATTGAGAGTTTCAAGGCCTGATTCCATTGCCCGCGCACACAAAACGAAGAGGCTGACCGCCTCTTGAACATAAAAAGGAGATTGTATCATTATGAATGCATATGTCCAGAGCGTCATCGACAATGTTAAGAAAAAGCATGGCAATGAGCCGGAATTCGTGCAGACCGTCGAGGAGGTCTTCTCCTCCATTTCCCCGGTCATCGACGCGCATCCCGAATATGTGAAGGCTGACCTGCTCAACCGCATGGTCGAGCCGGAGCGGATGTTCACCTTCCGCGTCGTCTGGATGGACGACAAGGGCGACTATCACACCAACATCGGCTACCGCTGCCAGTTCAATGGCGCTCTCGGCCCCTACAAGGGTGGCCTTCGCTTCCAGCCCAACGTCTATCCCGGCATCATCAAGTTCCTGGGCTTTGAGCAGATCTTCAAGAACAGCCTGACGGGTCTTCCCATCGGTGGCGGCAAGGGCGGCTCCGATTTCGACCCTGCCGGCAAGTCCGATGCGGAGATCATGCGCTTCTGCCAGAGCTTCATGACCGCTCTGTACCGCTACATCGGGCCGGATGTGGACGTTCCCGCCGGTGACATGGGTGTCGGCGGCCGTGAGATCGGCTATCTGTTCGGCCAGTACCGCCGCCTCAAGGGCGTCTGGGAGAACGGCGTTCTCACCGGTAAGGGCTTCTCCTACGGCGGCTCCCTGACCCGTCCGGAAGCCACCGGCTACGGCGCAATGTACTATCTGCAGGAAGTCCTCAAGCATGAGGGCGAGGACATCAAGGGCAAGACTATCGCCTGCGCAGGCTTTGGCAACGTCACCTGGGGCATCTGCAAAAAGGCAAAGCACCTGGGTGCCAAGGTCATCACCCTGTCCGGCCCCGACGGCTACATTCTCGACGAGGACGGCGTCTCCTCCAGCGACGAGAAGATCGAATACCTCATCACAATGCGCAACTCCGGCAGGAACCGTGTTCAGGATTATGCCGACAAGTTTGGCGTTCCCTTCTTCCCCGGCGAAAAGCCCTGGGGCGTTAAGGCTGATGTCATCATGCCCTCTGCCATGCAGAATGACGTCAAGATGGAATCCGCCCAGAAGATCGTCGCCAACGGCGTCAAGTATTACATCGAGGTGGCCAATATGCCCACCACCAACGACGCTCTGGCCTATCTCATGAGCCAGAAGAACATGATCGTCGCTCCGTCCAAGGCTGTCAACGCAGGCGGCGTCGGCGTCTCCGCGCTGGAAATGGCGCAGAACTCCGAGCGTCTGGTCTGGACCGCCGAGGAGGTCGATAACCAGCTCCACCGCATGATGGAGAACATCCACCGCGTCTCGGCCGAGGCCGCCGAGGAATACGGCCTGGGCTACAACCTGGTCGCCGGCGCCAACATTGCCGGCTTCAAGAAGGTCGCAGAGGCCATGATGGAGCAGGGTATTTTCTAATTCTATTGCTTATCAAAAAGCACCGCCGAACCCTCGGCGGTGCTTTTCTATGCTTCATTGGAATTTGAATAGATCACAAGCTCCCCCTGTACTTCATCCAGAACGGTATACCCGTTTTCCTCCAGGAACTTGACAAAATTCTCAAAGCCGTCCTCCTCCCCTTCCGTGGCATACTGCCGGAAGTCCCCCTCCGGCACGTCAAGACCGAGAACGACATAGTCCGTCTGCAGCACGTGCTCCTTGGCGGCATACCCAACATCATACAGCGTCTCCCGCTGGGAAAGGAAGGTCGTATAAGTGAAGGTGGCAGTGACCGGCGCAGCCTCCGGGATGGCGGAGAGGGCGCTGCGGATGCTTCGGTGGGCGTCATGCTCCCGGATACACTCCAGGGGGTATTTTATGGCCTTGGGCACCACCCTCATGCAGAAACAGGCCCCACCGACAAAAGCAGCGGCGGCAAGGGCGATCGTCCGCTGCCGGTCCAGCTTCAGCTCCCCCAGGTTGATGGCAGTCAGGTAAAGCAGGCAGGCTGCGGAGCCAAAGGTGTACTGGAAGAAAATATCATGCTGATACTGATAGTCGGACATCAGATTGATCAGAATGTACGGGATCAGCAGGATGTAACGCTCATAGCGTCTCGTCAGCAGGGGCAGCCCCAGAAGCGGCAGCATCGTCAGCAGGATAAAATACAGCTTCTCACTCTCTACACATTCAGAGAGGGTCTTCATGGGGTTGAGAAACACCGACTGCACGACGGTAAGCAAGGAGGAATCACCGTCAAACATAAAATTCTGATACCGGTAGGTCATCACGCCGTCACCGGACCTTGCAAGGTAGCCCGTGGCGAGGAAAAACCACAGCAGGGATACCAGAAGCAGCGCCGCAGCCGTGAACAGGTCCTTTTTGTTCTCTTTCCGCCAGTGCAGGGCCGTTCTGACCATGAGCCAGAGGGCGATGACCGCCACGTAGACGGCGGCATCCTCCTTGACCGTCAGGGTCAAAAGCGCGGAGATCGTGATGATACAGGTGTTCTTCCTGTCGATCCCGTGGAACAGCCAGAGAAGCAGCGGCATCAGGAAGCAGTTTTCGTGAATATCATAGCTGGCTCCGCCGGAAAAAGCCGGATAAAGCAGGAGGACGGCGCACAGGAGCATTCTCTGCACACCGGACAGGCCGTGGTCCTTTCCGATCCTCCAAAGAGGGATCACCGCCGATGCCATCACCGCCGCCTGAAGCACCTGCAGGGTGACCGGTGAAGGCACCAGCAGATAGAACGGCAGCAGAAGATACCAGATCGGCGACATATGTACCATGAAGTGGGACATGAGCCCGTCCCGCTCCAGGGTGGTCATCGGAAGACCGGATTCCTTCATGTGATAGAACATCTGGGAAAAGATACCGAAGTCATAGGTCGGCGTGCTGAAGCAGTAAATCCTGCTGACCGTCCAAACGCTGACGAACAGGAAAAACAAAACCGTCAGCCCCACCGTGACCCACAGGCAGGCTTTATGGCCGCTCCCGGGCGCAAAAACAGGCTCAGGCGAACTGTCCCAGCCCCGGACGGCAAAAACTATCAGTAAGGCGAGCAACGCGATACAGACGCAGAAAAGCTCCTTTGTATAGGAGACGCACAGGGATACGCCCGCCAGGACCGCAAAGATCCCGACAATGCACCAGCGCTCCACTGCCACGGTGTTCACAAAGCGGGATATCCCCCAGAGCAGGGCGGTTCCCAGCGCAGTGAGCAGCAGCATACGTCCAAAGGACATGGCCGCCAGGCCGTCCATCCCGGAAAGGTCCCGCAGCCACGAAGGCAGGAGCAAATACTCCACCGTCACCGCCAGCAGCCACGCGGCAAGGAGCTGACGGATCAAATCCGCTGTTTGGAAACGGCGGATTCTTTTCTGCAGTATCATTCCGTTGTTTGCCTCTTTTCTTCCGTGCCGCTCCCAAGGGCCGCGACGTTTTGGTTTACATAATCTATGTACTGAAAGGTGACGCCGTTTTCCTCCACAGGCTTGGAGACGCAGACCTGACGCCACTGGGGCAGCGCGTCCAGGTCGGGGAAAAAGCGGTCCGCCTTGCCGTCAAACCAGGTCCTGGTCAAAAGGACCCTGTCGCAGTAGGGCAGCAGCGCCCGGTAGACGCTCTCTCCCCCGATAACAAAGACTTCCTCCGGCGGCAGCTCTTTTACCGCTTCCAGAAGCGCCCCGACGGAGGAATACACCTCCGCGTTTTCTGCGGAAAAGCCCTGATTCCGCGACAATATCAGGTTTCGCCGGTTTTTCAGGGGTCTTTTTCCCGGGAAGGTTTCCAGGGTCTTTCTTCCCAGAATCACCGTCTTCCCTACTGTCAATTCCCGGAAACGCTTCAGATCTGACGGCACGGAGATGAGCAGACGGTTTTCCGCTCCGATGCCCCAATCCGGGTTCACATTTACAATGGCTCTCATTTTTCAGACCGCCACCGGGATCTTTTCCCGAAATTCGTGATAACGATAGTTCTCCATTTGGAAATCCTCTACCCGGAAAGCATAGAAGTCCTTGACCTCCGGGTTTACATAAAACTTTGGAGCCGGGAGGGGCTCCTTCTCCAGCATCCGCTCCACCAGGGGCACATGACGGTCATAGATATGGCAGTCGGCGATCACATGGACCAGCTCACCGGCCTGCAGCCCGCTGACCTGCGCCAGCATATGGACCAACACGGCATATTGGACCACGTTCCAGTTGTTGGCGGTCAGCATATCCTGGGACCGCTGGTTCAGGATCGCGTTCAGCGTGTTGCCGCTGACATTGAAGGTCATGGAATAGGCGCAGGGATAGAGGGCCATTTCGTGCAGGTCTGCAAAATTGTAGAGGTTGGTCAGGATGCGTCGGCTGGCGGGATTGTGCTTCAGATCGTACAGCACCCGGTCCACCTGGTCAAACTCCCCCTCCGGATAGACGTGCTTCACGCCCAACTGATAGCCGTATGCCTTGCCGATGGATCCGTTTTCGTCGGCCCAGCTATCCCAGATGTGGCTGTTCAGGTCATGGACGTTGTTTGATTTTTTTTGCCAGATCCACAAAAGCTCGTCGATGCAGGACTTGTAGAAGGTCCTCCGCAGGGTCATGATAGGAAACTCCTCCCGCAAGTCATAGCGGTTGACGACGCCAAAGCACTTGACCGTGTGGGCAGGCGTACCGTCCTCCCAGCGGGGACGCACCTGCCGGTCCGTGTCCCAGACGCCCTCCGAAAGGATCTTTTGGCAAGTCTCAATATATTTCAAATCAGCTTGACTCATATAATCACCCTCACCTACCATATCAAATCGCCGCAGGATTGTCAATACGCGTTATTTCCCCTGCCGCCGTGCAAAATTCACAATTATTTTACAAGCAACCCCTTGCGAACGTAAAAATACGGTGCAACAATATGCTTACATGATTATGATATAAATCGGGCCAAAAATGAGAAGAATATAAGAAAAGGGATGAATACGATGGAACTGATATTAAACCGGGAAAAGGACAAATCTGTTGGCGTTGTATTTTTGACGCTGGAGGGTCTGTGCGCAATCACACTGCTCTTTGCGGCTTTGCGCAGAAAGCTGAATTATGTGGGGCTCTGCCTGTCCTCCATGCTGCTGCTCTTTGCGCCGTCTCTGCTGGAGCGGCTGTTCCGCGTGCATATTCGCCCCGGCATGAAAAAGATACTTATGATCTACGCCGTCGCCGGTCCTGTCGGCGGAAACGTTTATCAGTTGTATTTTACCATCCCCTTTTGGGATAAGATCCTCCACATTCTCTGCGGTGTCCTGTTCGCCATGCTGGGCTACAGCCTGCCGGACCTGCTGGAGCCGGAACACGAACACAATATTGCCTCCCGCTGTTTCAGCGCCGTGAGCGTCGCCATGACCATCGGCGTCCTGTGGGAGATCTACGAATTCTGCGGCGACACCTTCTTCGGTCTGGATATGCAGAATGACACAGTGATCTCCGGCTTCTCCTCCTATCTGCTCAACGACACCGTCGGCGAGCGCGGCACCGTTTCGGAAATCACCAGTGTGGTCGTCAACGGCCAGGAGCTGGGCGTCGGCGGCTATATCGACATTGGCCTTCGCGACACCATGCTGGACCTGATCATGTGCCTGTTCGGCTCTGTCGGCGTCTGCTGCGCCGCGGAATTCAGCAAAAAGCCCATGCCGCCGATGATCGAACGCGTCCGCCAGGAATAAGCCGGGCCGCCAAATAAATATGTCAAAAAATATCCCCAAATGCCAAAGCATTTGGGGACACTTATAGCCAAAACTCCGCCCAGAATTATCCTATACACTCCGGCGCGGGGATAACCAGCAGGTCATAAATCTCCCGATTTTGATACAACCTAAATTCTGCTAAAAATCATCCTATACAGCAGTAAAAATCGAACAATGTTAATGGTAATATTAGAAGATTATCCAAGAAACTAACGGTTATAAAAACAATTTGGAGTATACATTCTTTAAAAAGCTGTATGCGTATTTAACATATACAATTTCAAAAAATCATTCAAAATTGTTCTGAATATTCCGGATTTTCATGAGTAATCTGTCCGATTACGAAATGAATGTTCTGTATAGGATAATTCTTGCAGAGTTTTGGGAATATGTAACCAAATCCGCATAAAACAAAAGAGCAGGCACAAAACCTGCTCATACATAACGAAGAAACTCGAGATTACAAAAAAATCGAGTGTCCATAACTCAAATCCGTTATGAACACTCGATATGGTCGGAGTGTCGGGATTTGAACCCGAGGCCTCTTGGTCCCGAACCAAGCGCGATACCAAACTTCGCCACACCCCGAAAGCAAAACTATTATATGCACTGATTTCCGATTTGTCAAGCACAAAAGCATATTTTGGCAAAAACTCCATAAATTATTATGGGGTGAGAGGATGTTCTTCGGTTTTTTCCGGCGTCTGCGGCGCAAAGTTGTGATTTGTCTGTGCATCGTCGGCGCGGTTATCATATTAAAACAGGCATATCCAGGTTTGGGAAGCCGGATCGGCACATGGATCTCCGGCATGGAACGCTCCCGCGCTGTGCAAGCGATCTCCTCATTCGTATCGACGCTTACCAGCGGAGACGGTATGAAAGAAGCAGTGGAGGTATTTCGTGAAGCGATTCCATCCGACTGACTATATCGAGATCAGCCCGACTTTTGTGGCCATTCTGTGCGCCTATTACTATTTTGACCCGGCAGGGACCTTCGCACCTTTTATTACGGCCCTCCTCTTTCACGAGGCGGGCCATCTGCTGCTGCTCTGGCTGCTGGGGGCAAAGGTACATAAGCTGCATCTGGCTGCCAGCGGCGCGGTCATTGTGACGGAACCCCTCTCCTATGGGCAGGAGATTGTCGTGGCAGCAGCAGGGCCGGTCTGCAATCTTCTCTTGTTCCTGCTGAACACCAAGACCCATCCCGTCGCCGCCTTTGTGAATCTGTGTTTGCTTGCCTACAATCTGCTGCCGTTCTATCCCATGGACGGCGGAAGGCTCCTGCGGGCGCTGCTCCATTTGCTGCTGCCGGAGCGGGCAGCCCTTTGGACGGAGCGCGGGATCGCCATCTGCTGCGGTGTTCTTCTGTTGGCAGGGGCCGGTTATCTGACCTGCGTCTGGCACGCTGGACTCTGGCCGATCCTGATTGTTGCGCTGCTCATGGTGCGGGTCGCGGGAACTACCCTGCCGGAACAAAGTTTTTTGCCGGTTGGTAGTTGACAAAACGATGTTTACGTGCTAAAATTATCAAGCTATGATTCGGAGAGATGTCCGAGCGGTTTAAGGAGCCGGTCTTGAAAACCGGTGACGCAGCAATGCGCCGTGGGTTCGAATCCCACTCTCTCCGCCACTTCTTTCCCTAATATCGTTTTGATTCGGAGTGATACCCAAGAGGCCGAAGGGGCTCCCCTGCTAAGGGAGTAGGCGTGTAAAAAGCGCGCGAGAGTTCAAATCTCTCTCACTCCGCCAGAAAAAGGCACGCTTCGGCGTGCTTTTTTCAACGAAATCCACCCTTCGGGTGGGTGAAATACTGCTTCGCAGTATGAAATACGCCTGCGGCGTGTGAAATCGCTGCGGCGGCGGGTGGATTTCTTTCACATTCCGGCGACAGCCGGAATATTTCACGTTTGCCGTAAGGCAAACATTTCACAGCGAGCGCAAGCGAGATATTTCACTCAAACGCCCTCGGGGGTTCGAATCCATTCGTCACAAACGCAAATCCATCTTTTTCGTACCCCATTGCCATAAGTCCACTGTAATTCTGGAAGAATGACGGTGGACTTTTTCTATGCTCAAAAACCGCTTGAAATAAGGCTTTTCAGCTATTTCATGCTGATTCTTGATGAAAAAGTATCATCAAGAATCCCGTGTGCTGCGCACACTCACATCGTGTTTAAGGCACGCTGTATCGTCTGCGACTCGCTAAGTGCCGCCGCAAGCGGCGGTTGCTCGCTTGCATAGCGCCTGCGGGCGCTTATGATGCAGAATCTGACGCGCCTGACGGCGCTATAAATCGGTGGAAGCACTGCGAGAGCTTGGGATGGATACGACCATTGACCATGTGCGGGACTTTGAAAAGATCGCCGCCTACGGTGTGATGACCACCCCCGCTTTGGTTGTGGATGGTCAGGTGGTGTCCTACGGCAAGGTGCTGAAAAAGGATGAAGTCATTTCGATTTTGAAGAAGGTAAGAGCATGAACGAGCGCGGCGCATTCATAATACATTCAATGGTGGCGCTCTTGCCCGCGCCGTTGGCTCCCAGCAAGCCGAATACCGTGCCGGTTTTGACGGACCAATCCAGACGGTTCAGAACGGTTTTTCCCTGATAAGACTTTGTAAGTCCTTTTGCTGATATTGCCTCGCTTATTTTTCAATCCTCCTGACTGCCCGCAGCTCCATATAGCCCCGCTCTCCCCGGGGTTCCAGTTGGATGCGGGGATTCTCATCGTCCCAGCGGTAGCCGATCACCGCGGGATCATAGCTGTCCATGGCATGCTGCACCGCCTGAATCGCCTCGCAGTAATCCTCCTCCCGGAAGGGCTGTCCCTGAAACATCAGGTATTCCGCCGCGGGCAGACGGATCACATCAAAGCCCTCCGGAATGATGCCCATGTAATCCGTCTCCACCTCCACGCCCTGCACATAGGTGGAGGTATTGGGCTTCTTGTACTTTTCCGGCAGCCAGAGGCACACCGGCTCTCCGCAGAGGGAGTGCATACTCATGAGGATGCCCCATACATCGCAGCTTACCTCCTGGCAATATGGGAAGTAATCCTCCGCGCGGACACCCCGTTTGATGATGCACAGCCGTTCCGGCTTGTGAACGACCTGCACGAATACTGTCTGTACATTTGACATATCAAAATACTCCTTTCTGAGTTCCCTGTATTTCACACCATAGGGGATGAACAGGGGCACCGGGCACGGATTCTTCCGGTAATCGCTGGGATTGCAACCGAACTCCCGGAAGAAGGCCCGGGTGAAGGTATCCACATTGGAAAAGCCAAGGTCAAAGGCAATGTCGATCACCCGATCCTCCCCGTCCCACAGCCGCAAGGCCGCCTGAGACAGCCGCAGCTTGCGGATGTATTCCGTAGGTGTCAGGCCCAGATATTCCCGGAACAGGCGATAGGAATACCACGGTGAAAACAGGGAGATCTTTGCCAGATCCGATAGAGTGATTTCCATTGTCTTGTTCTGCTCAATATAGTCCTGCATCCGCTGGACTGCCAGAGTTTGTTCCCTCATAGGATTCGACCTCCTTACATTTGGTATTCTACTACATCTGTCTGCTTTTCTCTCGACTTTCTTTGCCTTTTCGCTGCAAAAAAACGGGCAGAAGCCATTCCGGCTCCCGCCCGGGGGAAGATCAAAGCGATTTTCTGAGGTATTCCGCGGTGATGGTCTGCGCCCGCTCCGCCATGTCCCCTGGCGTTCCGGTAAAGACGATTTCGCCCCCGGCGGTGCCTCCGTCGGGGCCAACATCAATGATCCAGTCCGCCTGCTTCATTACGTCAAGGTTGTGTTCGATGACGATGACGGTATTGCCCCGCTCCACCAGAGAATCCAGCAGCTCCATGATCTTTTTTACATCGGAGGCGTGCAGGCCCGTGGTGGGCTCATCCAGCACATAGATGTTGCCCTTCTTGTCCAGATCCTTGGCCAGCTTTACCCGCTGGCGTTCACCGCCGGAAAGAGTGGAAAGAGGCTGCCCCAGAGAGAGGTATGGCAGCCCCACCTCCAGCATGGCTCCCAGAGCCTTGCGCAGCTTCCGGTTATCCTTGAAAAATTCATAAGCGTCCGCTGCAGACATATCCAGAATTTCCACGATGCTTTTGCCCTTGTACCGGTAGGACAGGGCTTCGCTGCTGTACCGCTTCCCCTCGCAGGCTTCGCAGACGGTGGTCACCGGATCCATGAACACCAGTTCCGTGACGATCTGCCCCCTACCGCCGCAGACCGGGCAGCCGCCCTTGCTGTTGAAGGAAAAGAGGGCAGGCTCCACACCGTTCTCCGCCGCTATGACCTTCCGGAGCTCGTCAAAGAAGCCCAGGAAGGTGGCGGGGGTGGAGCGGCCCGTGGCAGTCACCGGAGACTGATCCACCAGCACCACCCGGTCTGCGTACTGTTTGGCGAACGCATCCCGGATGAGGGAGCTTTTGCCGGAGCCTGCAACGCCGGTGACTACGGTCAGCACATTCAGCGGAATGTCCGCCGACACGTTTTTCAGATTGTGAACGCAGGCATTTCGGACGGGAAGAAAGGTTTTCGGTGTCCGGGGCTTTTCTTTTAGCGGAATGACCTGCTTCATAGCCTCGCCGGTTTTGGTGCCGGACAAAAGCAAAGCCTCGTAGCTTCCCTGAAACAGGATTTCGCCGCCGTTTTTGCCCGCCAGTGGGCCGACATCGATGACCTCGTCGGCAATGGAGATCACATCCCTGTCGTGTTCCACTACCAGTACGGTATTGCCCTTGTCCCGCAGGCTTTGCAAAAGGCGGGTCATCCGATAAACATCCCGCGGGTGCATTCCGGTGCTGGGCTCGTCGAAAATGTAGGTCATGCCGGTAAGGCTGCTGCCCATGTAGCGCACCAGCTTTAAGCGCTGGGCCTCGCCGCCGGACAGGGTGCTGGATTCCCGATCCATGGACAGGTACGGCAGGCCGATGTCGATCATCCGCTGTAAGGAGGCGGTCAGCGCCTCCACAATGCTTGCGGCTCTGGGATCGGTAATGGTGCGCAGCACCTCCACCAGCTTGGTAAATTCCATGGCGCACATTTCATGGATGCTGTAGCCCGCCACCTTGCAGGCCAGGGTTTTGGGATTCAACCGTTTTCCTCCGCAGTCGGGGCAGACCTTTTCTTCCATAAACTGATTGAGCTTTTTCAGCGTATGGTCATTCTGCTCCTCAGGGCCTTTCATCAGGCACAGCCTCTGAAACTGGGTCTTGATCCCCTCCACACGCTTGTGTACCCGTGGGCCACCCGGTTCCCGGCTGCCGAACAGAAGAAGATTCCGCTCCTCCGGCGAATAATCCCGGTACTTTTTATCCAGGTCGAACAGACCTGCGCCGGTGTACTGCTTCCAATAGTAGTTGCCCACCTTGAAAGCGGGCAAATTGAGCATACTTTCGTTCCAGGACTTATCCGGGTCGATGGCCTGTTCAATGTCCAGATCCAGAATCTTTCCGATGCCGGAGCAGGTCTTGCACATACCGTTGGGGTCATTGAAGGAGAAATAGGAGGCAGTTCCCACGTAGGGCTTTCCGACGCGGGAGTACAGCAGGCGTAACGCCGCGTACATATCGCTGATGGTGCCCACAGTGGAGCGGGCGTTGCCGCCCAGCCGGGACTGATCCACGATGACCGAGGCGGAGAGGTTGTCGATCCGCTCCACCCTGGGCTTTTCGTACTTGGGCAGCCGTCCCCGTATAAAGGCGGTGTAAGTCTCGTTCATCTGCCGCTGACTCTCGGCGGCGACGGTGTCAAAGACAATGCTGGATTTTCCCGAGCCGGATACACCGGTGAACACCACGATCTTCCCCTTGGGAATATCCAGTGATACATTTTTCAGATTATTCTGACGAAGTCCGCGAATGATGATTTTATCTTCTGAATGCATAATACTCTCCTCACTTTCTCCTTCATCATACAACAGCAAAAGAAGTCTTTCTCGACTTTCCTTGCCAAATGGAAAAGGACACGCCGCGGCTGGGCGGCGTGTCCATCCGAATTACGCTTTTTTAATGGGATAGCAGATCTCGGTGACATATTTATCGGGATACAGCGCCAGGAATACCCTTGGACGGCTTTTTCATTTTGGAAACTCCCTTTTTACAAATCCCGGTTCAGAACAAACCGCTGAACAGGACTGCCGTATTCCTCGGTCAGCTCCCCTGCCCGAAAGACCAGACTTTTGTAGCCGGACACAATGACGAATGCCATGTCCGGATGCTTGATTCTGGACATTTGAATGACTTTCAGACCGTTCATAATCCCGTGTGCTGGCGCACTCTGTGCCGTCTCATGCAGAATCTGACGCGCCTCAAGGCGCTATAAAAAGTTTTTAAGCCTTTATATCAGATTCTAGCATGATTTTTTACATAACTTCACTGAGTCTATCGACGGTGCAGCCCTTGCTTGCATAGTATTCCATCATCTCAGGGAGTTTCTTTTTATCATAGCTTGTGATGCAGTCAGACAAAACATGAACAGTATATCCGGCTTTGGTCATATTGTAGCAGGTGGATTTTACGCAAGCTGTGGCATCTGCTCCGGCAATAAAAAACTCGGTGATGTTGTGTGCTCGGATAAAGGCGGAGAATTCTTCGCTTGTTAAAGCATTGCTCTTTGTTTTGGTAAAAATGTGATCTGATACGATCTTCAGTTCCGGAACAAACTCGGCACCTTGCGTGCCAGGTTTAAATGTTCTGGTTCCGGCAGACAGATTGTTATGTTGAATGTAGACAACATTCATATTGTTTTCCACCGCCCAATCAATCGCTTGATTGGTAGCCCCAATGATCTCCTTGTAGTTTTTTGTAATATCATTCTGAAGGTCGATCACGACCAAGGCATCGTTTTTCATAATACTCCTCCTTCAAATTACGGTTGCTCAAATTCATCATATCACGAATTGGGACTTCCCGCAACAGACACGATTGGTACAATTGCCGGGGCGGATAACATTAACACAAAAGGTAAAAGGGAGGGTGTCGTTTATCCCTTCAGGTTTTTCAACGCCTCCGGGTTATCTGCGAGAATCATGCCAACAGTCCGGCATTTTTCCAATTCTCCGCAGTCACCGCAGGTTTCAACTCCTTTTTTCAGCGCACACCGGCGGATCTGGCAAAGGCTGTCGCAGAACACTGTTTTGATTCCCTCAGCACGACAGCCCTGACAATTGATATGTTCCGGCAGAATTGGCGCATGATTTAACTCAGCCCATGCTTTTGCGGTTTTTTCGCGCAATGCCTGATCGTCATGGAGCGTTGCCAGATAAGCATCGCATTTCTCACAGTCCAGTCCACAGTATGCAATCATTTTCTTCATCGTTATGTACCCCCTGTTTGATGCTTCTATTGAGAATCCCCGTCTCGGGAGACAGTATTCCAGGGTCTGCCTCTGCCATGCCAGCCCCGCTTCTCCCAGTATCCATAGTCCGGCTCCGAGGGCGGAAAATGCTTATGGGCAAAGCGCATCAGGTAAAACCACTTTTTGGCGCGGCCATTGTATCCGGTCTTACCCGCGTTTTTCTGAAGCCTCCCGGCGATCCGGTCAGTCTCTCTGTGAATGCGATCCATGATCCGTGCCGGGATCTCGTCAGGCTTTATTGCCTGGACACCGAAGCCCAGCCGGTACACCTTGCGGATGCCCCACATCTCCAAACTGTCGGCCATATCTCTCGCGGTGCTTTTCATGCCCCCTCCGGCGGCGGTAGAGATCACCACCGCCTGCTTTTTTGCCATCTCAGACAGGGGACGATGGACGACCCACCAGGTTCCGAAATGGTCGAGAAAGCTCATCATCTGACCCGTGGCGTGATAGACATACACGGGGCTTTCCAGAATCAGCAACTCCGCTTCCAGAATGGCAGCCACAAGAGGTTTCAGCTTCTTATAATGGGGACAGTGGGTCAGGTCCGTTTTGAAGCAGGTATAGCAGCCGAGGCAGGGCTCATCAAAATCCCGGGGCAGAAAGAATTCCCGAATCTCCCCGCCCACCTTATGGGCCAGTTCCCGAGCCACCATGCAGGTACTGCCCTCATGGTTCTGCCCGTGAATGATTACGATTTTCATCACAAGAATCTCCTTTCTATATCTAATGAGACATCAGAGCGGTTTAACTCCAGCAGTTGTTTTTCATATCATTGATATTCTGCATATTATTTTGATTCTATAGGAGTGTAATCCGTCTGCAGCCCTGATTCCGCAGCCAGAGCCAGAGCAAGACACACAAAGCAAGAGTAACTCCACCGCAAAGGGCCATATAGCCCGTAAAGCCCAGTTTCCATCCGCCGAGCAGCATAAAGCCGGCGCAGAGCAGAATCGTGTAGGCGAAACCGCTTAACATGGCAAATACCACACCGACATTTTGCTTGATGGGCGTCACCTCATTGGTCCAGGTCATATTTGCTGTCATCACACCGATCAGCAAGTCAAACAGAGCGGAAAGCAGCACATAGGCCAGCAGAACAAAGGCAGTCAAAAGAATTTCCGACGTCGAGTAGGGATAGATAAAAAGCAGGCATACAAAACAGACCAGAGCCGGAACGCCGGTCAAAAGGAGCTGTACACCCAGCTTTGCCCGCAATACCTGCCATGGTGTTACCGGCAGGGACTGCACGAGCCAGAATGCTTTTCCCTCCAGAGAGACAGAAGGGGTTGCCATATCGTTCATGGATGCAAGTACACAAATCAGAGCGCACAAAATCAGAGGCGTACAGCCTTCCCGTGCGCCGAACACTTCGTTCAACACCGAAATGATCGTGCCGCCCTTCCACGCAAGCGCTGCACCTGCGATGGGCAGCAGCAGAATACCCAGTCCGCAGTTGAGCATATAGACCGGGCTGGACGTAAACCTGCGAAACTCCTTTTCCAGCAGCGCCCCCGGGATGCTTTTCGGCTTCATTTTCTTTTCTTTGTAAACCCTTTTTTCGGTTTTGCCGGAGGAAGTGGCGATTTTCAGGAAACTGCGGGAGAGCAACACCCACACAATGGCAAACAGAGCAAAAACCACTGCGGATACCATCAGCATTGCCGCCCAGTCACCGGTACCTACCTTACCGAACAGGTAAAGCGGATAGGCCGCACCCTTGATTTTCGCGGCAAAATCGGCGGCATTTGCGAGAAGCTTCTGAATCAGGGTTTGGGCTTTGAAATAGAAGAAATAGTATCCGCCGATAAACGCCAGGGAAACCACAACCGTGATAAAGCTCTTATTTTTCAGCTTCAGGCTGATTTTGGCGACTACCCAGCCCAAGGCGCAGGACAGGGTCAGAACAAAAACGGAAATCAGAAGCATCAGCAGCAGGCAGCCGAAAATCGCGCCTGCCGATGCGGACGCTGCGATCCAGTATACAATGACTGCCGGGAGAATCACGACGATGGAGTACATCACGCCCATGAGATACACCGTCAGCAGACGGGAGGCCATCAACACATTGACCGGAATGGGCATAGACAGCAGCAGATCGTTGTCCTTGGACAAATACAGGCAGGAATAGGTGTTGAACACACTGCCGAAGGTTCCCAGCAGAATCGCCAGCAGTCCCATCAGCGCAAAATACAGCCAATCCATACCGGCAGAAGACAAGGGAGCGCACAAGGCCAGAGAGAGAGCAGTGAACATTCCACCCAGCACCCCAACCATGATGATGACAAACAGGATAAGGTAGCCGATGATCCCCGCTTTGGAACGGGCGCGGTTCTTCTTGGGGTTATAGAAGTAATTTCGGAATATTTCCGTCAGTTGCTTTTTCAGTAGCAGCTTCAGCATGATTCTCCCTCCAGTTCGAGGAAAACATCCTCCAGAGAATCGTCACCCTTGACTTCCTCCATGGTACCGGAGCGGATCAGCTTCCCGCCCTTGATGATGGCAACCTTGTCGCATAGCTTTTCCGCCACTTCCAGCACATGGGTAGAGAAGAAGATCGCCCCTCCTGCGTCACAGACATCCCGCATCATTCCCTTGAGCAGATGGGATGCCTTAGGGTCAAGCCCTACGAAGGGTTCGTCCATGATGATGAGCTTCGGCTGATGCAGCCACGCCGCAATGATCGCCAGCTTCTGCTTCATGCCGTGGGAGTAGGCGGCGATGGGCTGCGCAAGATCCTCCGTCAGTTCAAAAAGGTCGGCGTATTTCCGGATGCGTGTCTGCCTGTCCTGCGCACTGACGCCAAAAACATCCGCGATGAAGTTCAGATATTTGATGCCGGTCATGTAGTCGTACAGATCGGGGTTGTCGGGAATGTAGGCAATCTCCCGTTTGCAGGCAAGCGGATCGGTTTGAACAGATTTTCCGTCAATCAGGATCTCCCCCTGGTCAAACCGCAGAATACCCACCACGGATTTCAGCGTTGTGGTTTTTCCCGCGCCATTGTGGCCGATGAAGCCATAGATTTCACCGGGGTTGATATGTAAGTTCAGATCGTCTACGGCTTTTTTCTCACCGTATGTTTTTGTCAAATGATTGATTTTCAGCATTTCATTATCCTCCAATTTGGTTTTTCTCGGTTTTCGTCACTGTTTCGCCAGCATAGCAGCACCCGCGCAGGCAAGGCCGATGCCAAGCAGAGTGACGGCAGTTTCCGCTTCCAGACTGCCCAGACAGGACAGCACCACAACGGCAACGCCCATAGCCAGGGTCACGGCCTTGAAA
>CAMFZO010000005.1 GCA_946006895.1 uncultured Clostridia bacterium
TACACCTAAGCCTTCGTCGGCAGCGTCAGATGTGTATAAGAGACAGGCTATAGCTCAGCAGGTAGAGCGCATCCTTGGTAAGGATGAGGTCCCCAGTTCGAATCTGGGTAGCAGCTCCAGAAAAAGCACTTGCTTCGGCAAGTGCTTTTTTCAATAAGAAAAGAATCTACTCGATCGTATTTTTTGAGTGGGGAGTTGGTATTATGATAAAGACGGCAACCATTGCCGACGCAGGAGCCATTTCAAAATTGGCAGTCAAGCTGTGGCCGGAGCATACCGTGGAAGAATTGGAAAAAGAATGTATGGACATCATTGGCGGTGGAAAAGGCGCGGTTTTTCTCCTCTTCCTTGAAGGACAGCCGGCGGGCTTTGCCCAGTGCCAATTGCGAAACGACTACGTAGAGGGCACCGGAAGCAGTCCCGTGGGATATCTGGAGGGGATATTCATTGAGCAGGACTTCCAGCGCAGGGGCCATGCAAAAGAGCTGCTGGCCGTCTGTGAAGACTGGGCAAGGAAGCAGGGTTGTACGGAATTTGCAAGCGACTGTGAATTGGAAAACCGCGACAGCCTGGCCTTCCATTTGAACATGGGCTTTGCGGAAGCAAGCCGGGTCATCTGTTTTACCAAGAAGCTGTAGCATAAAGCGGACAGGGTGCAAAGAAATTGCGCCCTGTCCGCTTTATCATTAAGTATCAATTACTCTCCTGCAAGAAAGTTCATGCTTTGCCCGCAGCTTTTTTGTCTTTCGGCAAAACGATGTTCAGCAGAATTGCCAGCAGCGCCGCAGGAACAATGCCGGAGCCGCCGAAAATGTAAGTCATCCACGTGGGCATAAAGGCCTGCACCGCCGTGGTAGAGCCAAGGCCATAGCCCAGGCCGAGTGCAACGGCTACGATGGTCGCATTGCGCCCATCCAGCGGTTCCGTGGTGATCAGGTTGATGCCGGAAATCACGATGGAAGCGAACATAATCACCGCCGCGCCGCCAAGAACCGGCTGCGGCATAATGGAGATGATCGCGCCGATCTTGGGGAACAGTCCCGCCAGCACCAGAATGCCGGCACCCATGGCGATTGCAAAGCGGTTGACGATCTTCGTCATGCCGACCAGGCCGACGTTCTGGCTGAAGGAGGTATTGGGAAGCACGCCGAACACCGTTGCCAGTGCCGAACCGACACCGTCACAGATCACCGCGCCGGAAAGCTCCTTATCGGTCGCCTCACGGTTCAGGCCGCCCTTGACCACGCCCGCCGTATCTCCGACGGTCTCCACCGCCGTGACAATGAACATGATACACATGGGAACGATGGCCGCGACATTAAACTGCAGCTTTACGGGAAGGAACTGCGGCACGGCAAACCATGCGGCGTCTTTTACCTCAGCCCACTTGGTAATGTATCCGCAGGTGACCTCCACGTCGTTGATGACCGTCGTATGGGGCAGGAACAGTCCCATCAGGAAGGAAACAAAGTAGCCGACGATGATACCGAGCAGGATCGAGGCGACTGAGGGGAAGCCCTTGAACGCATGCTTGAAAACAAGGATTGCAATGAGCGTCACAAGGCCAAGGAACAGGTTCCAAAGCGCGCCGTAGTCGGCATTTGCACTACCGCCGCCGAAGAAGCCGATGCCGACGGAAATCAGGCTCAGGCCGATGGCTACGACGACCGTACCGGTGACCACCGGCGGGAAGAATTTGCGCAGGGGCTTGATGATGAAGCCAAGGCCGGCCTCAAAGAAGCCACCGATCAGAGAGGCACCCATCACCGCGCCATAGGCATAGATGCCTGCTGAAACGCTGGTGGTAATGGTACCGGCCGCGACGCCGGCCATCATGCTGGCAGCAATGGCTTTATTGACGCCGATGAAGCCGGAGGACGTACCCATAACGATAGGCAGCCGCGCACCGACCGGCCCAATGGGATAGAGCTGCAAAAATGTGACGATGCCTGCCACCAGCATGGCGTTTTGCAGCAGGGAGACGCGCAGTGCGCCGAATCCGGCGTCCGTCGTGATACCGCATACGGCCATCAGGATCATAATGGGCGAGAGGTTACCGACAAACATGGCCAAAACATGCTGCAATCCAAGAGGAATGGCTTGCACCAGAGGGAGACGACCATTCAGATCGTATACTGAAGTGTAATTGCCGGGCTTTGTTTTCTTCATAACAGGCTCCTTTCTCTTTCTGCGACGTGAATATGCCGACGCACAGGATACTACAGCATATTAACTTAAATACATCATAACAGAAGCAGCGAAAATTGTCAATCATGACAAAACTCAGAAACCGACCGCTGCGCGCTATCCGTTGGATACAAATATCAGGCGTAATAGTTGATGAGACAGCCGGAGAGGATGATGTCCCGTTCCTCGCGGCTCAGGCGCTCCAGCTTCAGGCGGACAGTGCGGCGGCGATCGCCCTGCAGCAGGACGCCATCAATGGAGGATGCGTCCGTCTCCAGCGCCTTTCGGATGCCTTCGACATAGAGCCGGTCACCCGGCCGAATATCATACTGGGCGATATTTTCCACCGTAAAGGGCACCATGCCCCAGTTGATGACGTTACTGCGGTAGCGCTTGGTGGCGAAGTCCTCGCAGAGGTTGGCAACACCGCCCAGCACACGCTGGCAGGAGGCCGCCTGCTCGCGGGCGGAACCGTCGCCCGGGCGGATGGCCATGACAGCGCTGCCCAGGCCGGTGGTCTTGGGGTCATAGCCCAGCATCTGCACCGTCTCACCGGCGCGGCGGCGCTTTTCCTCCGCCAGAACCGCCTTGGCCCGACCCACATAAGCCGGATCCTTGCGGCTCAGGGCGAATTCGCTCAGGCGCAGCGGATTGCTGCGGTAAGACGAGGTCTCGCCGGAGGGGATCAGCTCGTCGGTGGTGGTGACCGGGTCGTAGATGGCCGAGGCGACGGTGATCAGCAGATTCTCCGGCAGGGCGATCTGCTCGGGCCAGTCGGCGATGTTGGGGCCGAACACCAGCGGCTCCTTCGGGTCGGGCTTGCCGACACCGTGGTAGACCCGTTCATAGGGCGCGGCGTTGAAATGATAGTCAAGGAAGGACGGATCCTCCGTCAGCTCCGCCAGGTCCGTCGCCGGGGTGATGGCGCCTCCGTTGAGGGCGGAGGCAGCAATGGAGCGGGAGTCCATCAGCGCCACATAGGCCACCTGACCGTCGGAGGGCTTGGAGCCTTCACGGTTGGGGAAATTGCGGGTGGAGTGGCGGATGGAGAAAGCGCCGTTGGCAGGCACGTCTCCCGCGCCGAAGCAGGGTCCGCAGAAGGCGCTTCGGACGGATACGCCGGAGGCGATCAGCTTTTCCAGCGCGCCGGTGCGCAGCAGCTCCATGAGGACAGGCTGGCTGGCAGGATAACAGGACAGCCAGAAACGGTCGCTGCCCAGGGGTCTGCCGCCCAGAATTTCTGCCGCTTTGACCAGATTCTGGTACGTGCCGCCGGAGCAGCCTGCAATCACGCCCTGGTCGGCATAGAATCTGCCGCCGCGAATTTTCTTTGCCAGAGGCTCCGGCGTCTTCTTCAGGCCCAGCGTTTCCACGGCGTTTTCGTCCACGCTGTGGAGCAGGTCCTCCAGATTCTCGTTGAATTCACGAATGGAATAGGTATTGGAGGGGTGGAAGGGCAGCGCGATCATCGGCTCGACCGTTGACAGGTCCACCTCGATGGCCGCGTCGTAGTAGGCCCCCTCCCGGACGGAAAGCTGACGGTAGGCCTCCGGTCTTCCGTGGGCCGTCAGGGAGCTTTTCACCGTCTCGTCCGTCTGCCAGACGGAGGACAGGCAGCTGGTCTCCGTGGTCATCACATCGATGCCGTTGCGGTAGTCCATAGACAGATTACCCACGCCGTCGCCGAAGAACTCCATGACGCTGTTTTTGACCGTACCCTGCTTAAACGTCGCGCCGATGATGGCAAGGGCCACATCCTGAGGGCCGACACCGGCTCTGGGTCTGCCGGTCAGATGGACAGCGACCACGCGGGGATAGGCGATGTCATAGGTCTTGCAGAGAAGCTGCTTGACCAGTTCCGGGCCGCCCTCGCCGATAGCCATGGTGCCGTAAGCGCCGTAGCGGGTATGGGAGTCGGAGCCGAGGATCATCCGGCCGCCGCCGGCGTACATCTCGCGCATATAGCTGTGGATGACGGACTGGTGGGCGGGAACAAATTCGCCGCCGTACCGTTTGGCCGCCGACAAGCCGAAAACATGGTCGTCCTCGTTGATGGTGCCGCCGACAGCGCACAGGGAGTTGTGGCAGTTGGTCAGCACATAGGGCAGCGGAAATTTCTCCAGGCCGGAGGCCCGCGCCGTCTGGATGATGCCCACGTAGGTGATGTCGTGGGAGGCCATGGCGTCGAATTTCAGCCGCAGCACATCCATATTTCCGGAGGTATTATGGGCGGACAAAATGCCGTAGGCGATGGTTTTTTTGCGGCCCTCTGCCGCATTTTCAGCGCATTGGGCCGCGGGAACCAGGGTCCCGCCGTGATAAAAAACGCCCTCGTTATGTATCTGTATCATAAGAATACCTCCGTTTTTCCTGCCGCAGTCCTGGCGGCAATGGTACAATTTTGCAGGCACTATTATACCGCACCGGCGGCAAAATGTCAAAACTTTATCACGGTAATGATTGCGGCGGCGGGAAAACTGTGATATGATGGTATGCGTTATGAAAGGAGGGACACGGAATGCAGTATATCGTTTTGGATATGGAATGGAATCAACCGTGGCCCGGCTCCCACGCCGCTCAGAAGATCCTGCCGGTGGAGATTCACGGCGAGATCATACAGATCGGCGCCGTGCGCCTGTTGGAAAACGGCATGGTGGCCGACGAATTTCAGGTTTTGGTACGACCGAAATACTACAAAAAGCTCAACAGTCGTGTCTCCAAGCTGACGGGTCTGCGTGACGCCCGGCTGCGGGATGAGGGGCTCCCCTTCCCCGAGGCTCTTGCGCGCTTCCGGCAATGGATCGGCGGCGAGTGTGTTTTCCTCACCTGGGGCTTTGACGACATCACGGTGTTGGAGGACAACATCCTCCTCCACGACGGCGAGCCGGACTGGATCACCCAGTGGTACAACGCCCAGATGATTTTCAACGCGCAGACGGGCTGCGGCTCCTCCCAGAAGTCCCTGTCCTCGGCCTTGGAGCTGGTTGGCATTGAGCCAAGCCGCCCGGCCCACGACGCTCTGGGCGACGCTTACCATACGGCCCTCATCTGCAGCCGTCTGGATCTGAAGCGGGGCATCGCGGAATACGCCCAGGCCCTGCGCAGCCATACCGACGGCTTCCACGGCACCCCTCCCGAGGGCTGTATCGGCCGGTCGGTGTTCCGGGGCTATGAGGACAAGGCCAAGGCCATCAGCGCCATGACGGAGCTGAAAAGCCACTGTCCCCAGTGCGGCGCACCTATGCCCAACGGCGCTTGGATTTCCCAGGAGGGGCGTCGCTATATGACCATGGCCGAATGTGCGGAGCACGGACGGTATCTGATCCGTATCCGCCTGCAAAAGGAGCCGGACGGGACCATGCGGGTCAGCCGCCTGATCTATGAGGGCGCGTCGGATGCTGCGGCAAAATTTGACGAGCTGGCCGCCCGCAGAAAGCCTGCAAGACGTAGACGCCGCAAAAAGACGACGGAGAAAAACCAGTGATATTACAGCAATTACCGCCCCTGCTGCTGCCCTGGTTCGCACAGCACCGCCGTGAACTTCCCTGGCGGCGGGACAAGGAGCCGTACCACGTGTGGCTGTCGGAGATCATGCTCCAGCAGACCCGCGTGGAGGCAGTGCGAGGCTATTATGAGCGGTTTTTGGAGCGGCTGCCCACCGTCGGCGCTCTGGCACAGGCCGAGGAAAACGAGCTGCTCAAGCTCTGGGAGGGCCTGGGCTACTACAGCCGCGTCCGCAACCTGCAAAAGGCCGCCCGGCGCATCATGGACGACTACGGCGGCGTGTTTCCGCGAACCTATGACCAGATCCGCGCCCTGCCGGGCATCGGGCCCTATACGGCGGGGGCCGTTTGCTCCATCTGCTTTGAGCTGCCCACGCCGGCAGTGGACGGCAACGTCCTGCGGGTGCTCTCCCGTTACCTTGCCGACGACGCGCCCGTCACCGACGAACGCGTCAAGCGGGAAATTGCCCGCCGCCTGGCAGAGGTCTATCCGGAAGGCCATTGCGGCGATTTTACCCAGGCTCTCATGGAGCTGGGTGCCACGGTCTGCCTGCCCAACGGCGCTCCCCTGTGCGAAAGCTGCCCGCTGCGGGAGCTTTGCCGGGCGCACCTTTCAGGGACGGAGACAAAATACCCCGTCAAAGCGGCGAAAAAGCCCCGCAGGATTGAGGAACGTACCGTCTTTATCCTCCGCTGCGGCGAAAAGCTCGCCGTGTGCAAGCGTCCTGCCTTCGGTCTGCTGGCAGGGCTTTGGCAGCTTCCCGACGTTCCGGGCGCTCTGGACCTGAAAGGCGCCCTCTCTCAGGCAGAGGCGTGGGGCGTCAAGCCCCGCAACGTGGAAAAGGTCGTCCGGAGGCAGCACATCTTCACCCATGTCCAGTGGGAGTTGACCGGCTGCTATCTGGAATGTGGCGCGGAGGCCCGCTTCACCTGGGTCACGCCTGCCGAGCTGAACGAACGCATCGGCCTGCCCACGGCCTATCGGCAATTTTTAGAAGAATAGGCTTGCGCTTTGGGCCAAAAGCCGTTATACTGAGGATACCACTGTAAGGAGGTTATGAATATGGAAGACAAACGCGCACAGTATTCCGAGGATGAGATCCTCACCCTGGAGTTCGACGACGGAGAGAGCTTTGAATGCGGCATCATGGGCGTTTTTGACCTGGATGAGAAGCAGTACATCGCTCTGGAGGCCTTCGACGACACTAACGACGTCTACCTTTATGCGTATGTGCCGACGGACGACGACTTTGAGCTGGAGGACATCCCCGAGGAGGACTTCGACCGGGTCGCCGCAGAATTCGACCGTCTGATGGACGAACCTGTGTAATAGTATAGATAGCAAGGAGGCTGCCCCATGCGGAGCAGCCTCCTGTTTTATTCTTTTCTGGACTTACCGCAGCCACTGCAATCGGCGCAGCAGCCGGAGCAGGATTTTCCTGTTTTCTTTCGGTGCAGCAGCCAGAGAACCGTGGCAGCCAGCCAGACGGCAACGAGTGCCAGCACCGCAATATCCGCCCAGCCCATATCAGAGGATCAGGCAGACGACCTGGTAGACCAGGGCTGCCACCAGCCAGGCTATGACGCACTGGAAGACCGCCACCACGGCTCCGCGCCATTTCCCTCCCAACTCCCGTCCGATGGCGGCGATGGCCGCGACACAGGGCGTATAGAGGAGGGTGAAGGTCAGGAAGCTGACGGCGGACGCGGTGGTAAACAGCCCGGAAAGTCCGGCTGCCAGGCCGTCCATGCCCGTCCCCGTCAGGATGCCCAGGGTGCTGACCACGGCTTCCTTGGCGGTAAAGCCCGTAACCAGGGCAGTGGTGATGCGCCAGTCACCGAAGCCCAGCGGACGGAAGATCGGCGAGAGCAGCTTGCCGACTGCGGCAAGGAGGCTCCGGGTGCTGTCCTGGACGAAATTCAGATGGGTGTCAAAGGACTGAAGGAACCAGATGATGAGCGTGGCCACAAAAATAATGGTAAACGCCCGCTGCAGGAAGTCCCTGGCCTTATCCCACAGGAGCATACAGACGCTCTTGGCCGAGGGCATACGGTAGTTGGGCAGCTCCATGACAAAGGGCACCGGCTTGCCCCGGAAGGCCGTCTTTTTCAGCAGCAGCGAAACCAGGACGCCCACCGCCATGCCGCCGAAGTAGAGGCAGCCCATGGTCAGCGCCGCATAATCGGGGAAGAAAGCCGCCGAGAACACGGCGTAAATGGGAATTTTTGCCGAACAGCTCATAAAGGGCGTCAGCAGGATCGTCATGCGGCGGTCGCGGGAGGACGGCAGGGTGCGCGTTGCCATGACAGCGGGGACGGTGCAGCCAAAACCGATGAGCATGGGCACAAAGCTGCGTCCCGACAGACCGATCTTTCGCAGGAGCTTATCCATGACGAAGGCCACGCGGGCCATATAGCCGGTGTCCTCCAGTACGGAAAGAAAGAAGAACATGACCACGATGATGGGCAGAAAGCTGACCACGCTGCCCACGCCGGCGAAAATGCCGTCGATGATCAGACTATGTACCACCGGGTTCAGCCCATAGGCGGTCAGGCCCCGGTCCACCCAGACGGAAAAGCCGTCGATGGCCATGGCAAGCACGTCCTGCAGGAACGCGCCCACCACATCGAAGGTCAGCCAAAAGATCAGGAGCATAATACCCACAAAGATCGGGATGGCGGCATATTTGTTGGTCAGCACCCGGTCGATGCGGACGGAGCGGAGATGCTCGCGGCTCTCTCTGCATTTGACCACGGTCTTGTCGCACAGCTTTTCGATGTATTCATAGCGCATGGAGGCGATGGCGGCGTTGCGGTCCAGGCCGCCCTCCTCCTCCATCTGAACGATACAGTGCTCCAGCAGCTCCAGCTCGTTCTGGTCGATGGCAAGGCGTTGGATAATATCCTCGTCGCCCTCGATCATCTTGGTCGCCGCAAAGCGCCGGGCCATGCCAGCGTTCTTGGCGTGGTCCTCGATCTGGTGGGACACGGCGTGGATGCAGCGGTGGACAGGTCCGTCGTCGCAGAAGTCGATGCGCTTGGGCCGCCGTTTCTCTTTGGCGGTAAGGACGGCACATTCGATCAGCTCGTCGATGCCCTCATTCTTTGCCGCCGCGATGGGAACCACCGGGACTCCCAGCTCCTCGGACATTTTGGCTACGTCGATGGTGCCGCCGTTACCCCGGACCTCATCCATCATATTCAGAGCCAGGACCAGCGGAATGTCCATCTCCAGAAGCTGGAGGGTCAGGTAGAGATTTCGCTCGATGTTGGTGGCATCGACGATGTTGATGATGCCGTCGGGATGCTCGTTGAGGATGAAATCCCGGGTAACGATCTCCTCGCCGGTATAGGGGCGCATGGAATAGATGCCCGGCAGATCGGCCACCTCGCAATTTTTCTTGCCGCGGAGCTGGCCGGTCTTGCTGTCCACTGTCACACCGGGGAAATTGCCCACGTGCTGATTGGCGCCGGTCAGTTGGTTGAACAGGGTGGTCTTGCCGCAGTTCTGGTTGCCCACCAGTGCGAACATCATTGCTCCTTCACCTCCGGCAGAATCTCAATCTTCGCCGCGTCCTCCAGACGCAGCGTCAGCTCATAGCCGCGCAGACGGATCTCCATGGGGTCGCCCATGGGCGCGATCTTCTGAACGGTCACTTTTGTATTGGGGATAAGCCCCATATCCAACAACCGGCAGCGCAGGACACCCTCGCCGCCGACGGCGGTGATCAGGCCGCTTTTCCCCACTGCCAGATCCTTTAATGTCATAGCGTCTTCCTCCGGGTTAGGTTTTTCTAACAATATAGCACCGTGCGCTGACCATGTCAAGGCGCAGACGCAGAAAGTGCTTGTATTTTGGCAGCGGCGCAGATATAATTCAAATTAGGATATTATGAAAGCAGTGTGAAGCTATGAGAGTTCTTGCCATCGACTACGGCGATGCCCGCACAGGCATTGCCATTTCCGACGCCCTCGGCATGATCGTGGGACAGACCACGGTGATCCACAGCCGCAGCCCGAAAAAGACCGCCGAGGAAATCGCCGGGCTGGTCCGTCAGACCGGCGCTGAGCGGCTGGTCATGGGTTTCCCAAAGAATATGGACGGCAGCGAGGGGCCACGTGCCGCGCTCTACCGCGACTTTGCCGCCCTTGTGGAGGCAGTGTGCAAAATGCCCGTGGTGCTTTGGGACGAAAGGCGCACCACAGTGGAGGCCCACGGTATCCTCTCTGACTGCAATTACCACGGCAAAAAGCGAAAAAACACCGTGGATGCCGTGGCGGCTTCCCTGATTCTGGAGGGCTACCTGTCCTTTTTGTCCCGCTGACGGCCGAACAGCTCCGTCAGACCCACCAGGATCAAAAAGCCGCCGAACAGTTTTCGCAGAAGTTCCGTATCGATCATCGTGGCCAGAAAGGCCGCAGCGGCGGCGCAGAGGCTTCCGGCGATGGCCGCCGGAATGACCACCCGCCAGCGGATCAGGCGATTTTTGATGTGAAAAATGAGAGCGCAGACCGCCGTGGGCAGAAAATAGAGCAGATTGATGCCCTGGGCGGTCTTTTGGGCCACGTCCATCACAGCGGTCATCCAGACCATCAGCAGCGTTCCGCCGCCGATGCCGAGGCCGGAAAACACGCCGCAGACCAGCCCCGCCAGTCCGGCGACGAGGGCGCTCATTGCAGCAGGAGGCGCAGTCCGCCCCAGAGAATGAAAATGCCCAGAACGCGGTGGAGCCACTTGGTCGGCAGCTTCCGCAGAACCAGCCCCGCAACGACGCCGCCGGCAGCCCCACCGATCAGATAGGGCACCGCTTCCATAACGAATTCACCGCCCCGCAGCAGGTAGACCCCTGCCGACACGACGGATAACGGCAGAATAATACACACGCAGGAGGCAAAGACCTCATGGGGCTTTAAGTCCGTGGTCCGCGACAGCAGCGGCAGCAGCACCATGCCGCCGCCTGCGCCGAAAAGCCCGTTTGCGGCACCCGCCGCCGCTCCCGACAGCCAGGGCCCGTATTTTTTTAAGAATCTGCCCAAGGTGACCCCTCCATAAATGATATACGCCCGTGATGGAAGTTTTTCCGTCGCGGGCGTTTTTATGCGGGAGCTGCCAATAAAATGCGTCTCATATCTCCCGCCGGCGCGGAATATAGTTTCTCATAAGAAGTTGAACGAGGTGGGACAATGGAACAAATCACTGTAAATCATATCACACTGACCGGCGCTCTGGCTTCGGCTCCCGAATATTCGCACAGCAACCACGGGCGGCGTTTTTATTCCTTTTATTTAGAGGTGGCGCGGCTGTCCGGCGCCATCGACCGGTTGCAGATCTTAGCGTCGGAGGAGCTGCTGGCCTCCACCTGCGTCACGGAGGGCGAGGCGCTGACGGTGGAGGGACAGATCCGCTCCTTCAACAACCGTGCGCCCCACGGCCGGAAGCTCATCATCTCCGTTCTCGCCGAAACCATCGCCGTCACCGACGGTCCCCACGCCAACCAGGTCATCCTGCAGGGGGTTATCTGCAAGGAGCCTGTGTTCCGCCGCACACCTCTGGGCCGTGAGATCTGCGACGTCATGCTGGCGGTCAACCGGCCCTATCACCGGGCGGATTACCTGCCCTGTATCCTCTGGGGACGCTGCGCCCAGGAGGTGTCGGACTATCCGGTGGGAACGGTTCTGTCCATCACGGGACGGCTGCAGAGCCGGGAGTATCTCAAGGTCATTGACGGCGCCGCGGAGCAGCGCACGGCCTATGAGATCTCCGCCGTCACCGCCCGGATCGATACGGAATAATATCGAGATCCCATCATAAATGACGCGCTGCGAACCGAAGTTGGTCCGCAGCGCGTCAAAACAGGTCATTCCAGCGTCGTCTCGACGATATTTCCGTTCTCGACCTTATAAATGTGGTCGCAGTCCCGCAGGGTCGTCAGGCGGTGGGCCACGATGATCATGGTCTTACGGCTGCCCAGGGTGTTGATGGATTCCATGACGGCAGCCTCTGTCTCATTGTCCAGCGACGAGGTGGCCTCGTCGAAAAACAGGATCTCCGGGTCATAATACAGGGCGCGGGCAATGCCGATGCGCTGGCGCTGACCGCCGGAAATGCGGACGCCGCGCTCGCCGATGACGGTGTCCAGCCCGTTTTCCAGGGAGCGGACAAACTCCGCCAGCTGGGCATTCTCCAGCGCCTGCCAGACAGCGTCCTCGTCGATTTTCTCTTCTTCCACGCCCAGGGCGACGTTATTTCGCACGGTGTCGTCCACCAGGTAGATGTTCTGCGGGATATAGCCGATGTGCTTCTGCCACTGGGTGTAGTCCTCGTAAATATCCATTGCGCCGTAGCAGACCGTACCGTTGTCGGGCTTCAGCAGGCCCAGCAGCAGGTCCACCAGGGTGGTCTTTCCCGCGCCCGTCACGCCGACGATACCCACCGCCTCACCGTCCCGGATGGTCAGATTCACATTTTTCAGCACCGGCTCCTGTTTATTAGGATAGGTATAGGTCAGATCCCGGGCGAAAATATGGCGCTCATTGCCCGGCTTCACTGCCTTATGCCGGCGTTTTTTCTCCTCGATCATCTTCTGCCGTTCTTCCTCTTCCCTGTCCGATTCATTCAGATCGTCGTAGAGAGCTTCCAGGGATGGCATATTATATGTAATAGTATTGATGCAGCTATTGATGCTGTTGGCCCGGGGCAGCAGACGGATGGCAGCAATGGCAAAGGCCGACAGGCTGGGCACCACGGCGGTCAGGTTGTCGCCGCTGACGATTTTCACGGCGATAATGCCCAAAATGGTACACATACAAAGGGTCTCGATGAGCCGCGCCGGGATGGCGTTGATAACGTTGTAGCGGCAGTTGAGCCGCACGGATTCGGTGCCGGCCTCGGCATAGACATCGGAGAAAAACTTCTCCCTGCCCATGACCTTGACCTCCTTAATGCCGCCCATAGCCTGTTGAATGGCCTTATACATCCGCGCCGTTATCTTACGCGTCTCCTGACCGGTGGTGCGCACCTTCCTGCGGACAAAGAGAAAGTAGACGCAGGAGCAGACCGCCAGCGCGGCCATGATGCCCAAGGTCATGACATAATCCACGGCAAACAGGTAAACCGTCAGAGCGGCGACGATAAGGATATCCGAAATCAGGCTGAAAATGCTGGAAATGACAGTAAACGCGCCGTTCACGTCACCGTTGATATTGCGGATAATCTCCGAGGTGTTGCGCTGCAGGTGGAAGGTGTAGGGCTTTTGCATATAGCATTGCATCATGCGCGTACCCATTCTGATCTTGCTGGTGCCGATGAAGCGGATGCGGACGGTCATCACCAGAAGGATAAAGAGGTTTTTGACGATGTAGATCACGATCATGAGCAGCGTCAGAAACAGCAGCACCGAGGTCGTGGACGAGGTATGGAGAATCCCGGTGATGAGGGCATACCACCAACTGTCCTGCATGGAGCCGGCGCTGATCAGGACGTTGACAAACGGGAGGATCAGCGAGATGCTCAGGAAATCAAGGCAAGTCTCAATGAGCTGCAGCAGGAAAAGGCCCGCAAACTGCCAGCGCTGTTTGACGGAAAATATATAAAATAGCTTCTTCGTCAGTTTCATGGCGTGCTCCTAAAGGAAAAGTAAATATATCATAGCATCTTTTCATAAATTTGTAAAGAGCGGCGGACTTGTAAATCCGCCGCTCTTATAATACAAACAATGGCTCGACCTTGTCCACATTTCCGCCGCTATTTCCCGCTGTCGCCGTAGTTTGACAGGACTCTGGCGGAGGGGTCGTTGACATCGCAGCCTCTCCATGCCTTGTTGGGCATCCAGAAGTCGGCGATCATCTCTCCCTGGCCGGGATAGTATTTTTCAAACAGCTCTCTGTAGAGCAGGGATTCCTTGGTAAAGGGCCGGGCATGGCTATACTTTTGGCAGCCTGCCGCAAATTCCGCGTCCGTATAGTATTCCTCGGCATACTGCTTCAGATCATCGACCATGGAGTGGCCCACCGCGTCGGAGAAAGCCGCTTTTTCACGCCACAGGATCTCCTTCGGCAGATAATCACCCTCCTCAAAGGCATGGCGGAGCAGGTATTTTCCCTTTCCGTAGCGATTGAGCTTTAACTCCGGGTCCACGGACATGACATACCGCACAAAGTCCAGGTCGCCGAAGGGAACTCTTGCCTCCAGAGAGTTGACGGATATGCAGCGGTCGGCCCGGAGCACATCGTACATATGAAGCTCCCGGAGCCGCTTCTCCGCCTCTTTCTGGAAGGCCGCCGCATCCGGCGCGAAGTCGGTGTATTTATAGCCGAACAGCTCGTCGGAGATCTCGCCTGTCAGCAGCACGCGGATGTCCGTCTGCTCATGGATGGCCTTGCAGACAAGATACATCCCGATACTGGCCCGGATGGTGGTAATATCGAAGGTCCCCAGCAGATAGACCACCGGCTCCAGGGCAGCAAGCACGTCCTGCCTGGTGATGATGACCTCCCGGTGGTCGCTGTGGATATAATCGGCTACCTGCCGGGCGTATTTCAGATCAATGGCATCCTCGCTCATGCCAATGGCAAAGGTCCTGATGGGCGCGTCGCTTTTCCGGGCCGCGATGGCGCAGACCAGGGAGGAATCCAGGCCGCCGGAGAGCAAAAAGCCCACCTTGGCATCGGCTACGAGGCGTTTTTCCACGCCGCGGATCAGCTTCTCGCGGATGTTCCGGCAGACCGTTTCCAGATCGTCCCGGCAGACCGTCTCCGTTTTTGCAATGTCGCAATAGCAGACAAACGCACCGTTTTTGTAGTAGTGTCCCGGCGGGAATGGCAGGATCCTGTCCACCAGGCCCACCAGGTTTTTCGCCTCGCTGGCCAGGATGAGGACACCTTTCCCGTCATAGCCATAGTACAGGGGCCGGATGCCGATGGGATCCCGCGCCGCGATAAATTCTCCGGTCTCGCCGTCATAGAGGATGCAGGCAAATTCCGCGTCCAGCATGGCAAACATATCCGTGCCGTATTCGCGGTACATGGGCAGCAGGAGCTCACAGTCCGAGTCGCTGCGGAAGGTGTATTTCCCGGAAAACTGCTTTTTCAGCTTCTCAAAGCCGTAGATCTCGCCGTTGCATACGACATAGCTGCCGTCCAGCTCAAAGGGCTGCATCCCCGACGGCGTCAGGCCCATGATGGACAGCCGGTGGAAGCCCAGCAGCCCGTTGCCCGTATCGACGATCCTGCTGTCGTCAGGACCCCGGGAGACCGTTCGCTGAAATCCCTCCTGAAACGCGTCAAAGGCGGCACCGCGCCCGCAATAGCCCATAATAGAACACATAAGATAACCTCCGTTTTTCTTGTTTCAGCATTCTATAGGGCAAGTGCTGTACTCGCTGTGCCACCTATCTTTTATCTCATTTCCGGGCCTCTGACAAGGCCCTGTCAGTTAACGCGTGACGAAACGGCGCACCTACTGGGCCTGGGCCGTTCAGATTGCAGCTCAAAAAGTGTTATTCACGCAGGTCCGTCATACGGCTCACACCCTCCCGTACTCGCTGCCGGCGGATCGCCTGCATTACTTCTCTTTTTTCAAACGCTTTTGTATATTAAATTTGTTCTATTTGACACCGAAAAGCAGATCTCCGTAACTCGGATAGGGCCAATAGCTCTTGGCGGTCAGGGTCTCCGCCTCGTCGCAGGGGAGCCTCAGCTCTCCCATTTTTGGCAGGACCCGGTCGCGGATGGCCTCGGACTCGGCGCCGATGTCCTCCGCTTTCTGAAGCTCCAGCAAAGCATCCTGCAGCTCCTCAACCTTCATGGCGATACTGTCCGTCAGGGCCGAGAGCTTTTGGATCAGCTCCGTCTCATAGGTGCAGGCAAGGCTCGGCGCCACCGCTTTCTTTGCCGCCGCCGCTTTCGCCACATCCATGGTATAGGCTTCCACCGCCGGGGCGATCTGCGTGCGGGCCATATCCACCATGGTGTTTGCCTCGATCACCACGGTCTTGCAGTAGTTCTCCAGAGTGATCTCGTAGCGGGATCTCAGCTCCGCCTCCGAGAACACGCCGTGGGAAGTCAGCATATTCACATTCTTTTTGTCCAGCACATGGGGGATGCAGTCCGGCGTCGTGCGGTAGTTCAGCAGACCTCGTTTTTCCGTGGCCTCCCTGATCCAGGTATCATCATAGCCGTTGCCGTTGAAAATAATGCGCTTATGATCCCGAATGGTCTTGCAGATCATGTCATGGAGGGCGGTCTCAAAGTCTTCCGCCTTCTCCAGCCGGTCGGCGTAGATCTTCAGGCTCTCGGCGACAGCACTGTTGAGCATGATATCGCAGGCGATGCTGTTGGAGGAGCCGAGCATACGGAATTCAAACTTGTTGCCGGTAAAGGCAAAGGGAGAGGTGCGGTTGCGGTCGGTGGTGTCGCGGTTGAATTTGGGCAGCACATTGACGCCCAGCTTCATCTGTGTCTTTTCGGCGCCCTGATAGGGCGTATCGTTTTCGATGGCCTCCAGAACGGCGCTGAGCTCGTCGCCCAGGAAAATGGAGACGACGGCGGGAGGCGCTTCATTCGCGCCGAGACGGTGGTCGTTGCCGGCGGTGGCGACGGCGATCCGCAGCAGGTCCTGGTAATCGTCCACAGCCTTGATAACCGCGCAGAGGAAGAGTAAAAACTGGGCGTTCTCATAGGGCGTCTCGCCGGGAGAGAGCAGGTTTACGCCGGTGTCGGTGGCGATGGACCAGTTGTTGTGCTTGCCGCTGCCGTTGACGCCCGCAAAGGGCTTCTCGTGGAGCAGGCACACCAGGCCGTGCTTTGCCGCGACCTTCTGCATAAGCTCCATGGTAAGCTGGTTGTGGTCGGTGGCGATATTGGTGGTCGTATAGATCGGCGCCAGCTCATGCTGGGCAGGTGCCACCTCATTATGTTCGGTCTTGGCAAGGATCCCCCGCTTCCACAGCTCGTCGTTCAGCTCGGCCATGTACGCCGCCACTCTGGGCTTGACCACGCCGAAGTAATGATCGTCCATTTCCTGGCCCTTGGGAGGCTTTGCGCCGAACAGCGTGCGGCCGGTAAACCTCAGATCCGGTCGCCGGTCATACATCTCCTTGGTGATCAGGAAGTATTCCTGCTCCGGGCCGACGGAGGTGCGGACACATTTTACATTGTCATTACCAAACAGCCGCAGGATGCGCAGGGCCTGCTTGTTCAGCGCTTCCATGGAGCGCAGCAGGGGCGTTTTCTTGTCCAGCGCTTCGCCGCCGTAGGAGCAAAAGGCAGTGGGGATGCACAGGGTCTTGTCCTTGATAAAGGCGTAGGAGGTCGGGTCCCAGGCGGTATAGCCTCTTGCCTCAAAGGTGGCGCGCAGTCCGCCGGAGGGGAAGGACGACGCATCCGGTTCGCCCTTAATCAGCTCCTTGCCGGAAAATTCCATGACAACGCCGCCGTCGGGCGAGGGGGAGATAAAGCTGTCATGTTTTTCGGCAGTGATGCCGGTCAGGGGCTGGAACCAGTGGGTGTAGTGTGTCGCGCCGTGGGCGACGGCCCAATCCTTCATCGCCGTTGCCACAGCATTGGCGACGCTGATATCAAGCTTTGCGCCCTCGTCGATGGTCTTCTTCAAGGATTGATATACCGGGGCCGACAGGGTCGCTTTCATCACTCTGTCATCAAAGACCAGGCTTCCGAAATAATCAGATACAGTTCCCATGGTGAGATCTCCTTTGCTCAGCAGTAATCACGATAAAATAGGTACAAAAAAGCGCAAAGACGTCTTTCCGGGATTCGATCCCAAAAGACGCCTTTGCCTTTATGCGGCGCATTATACACCCCGCAAAACGGTTTGTCAATCCCTTTTTTTACATTTTTCCGCAAACTGCACAAAAGTTTTCGCTTTCACCTTGACAATTCCGGGGCGAAGTTGTATAATCCGCACAAATGAGCAAAGGCGTTCATTTCGGCATAGATCGGTCCGGTCTATGCCGAAAGGAGCGCCTTTCTTTTTATTCTTTGTGATTTATGAAAGGGATGGAAGCTTATGAAATTGGAAGGCCAGGTCAGGATCCCTTCCGGCTGTGCCATCGCCGCCGTGATCTCCAGAGAGGGAAAGCGGATGTCCGGGCAGGCCATCGTGGACTCCATGCGACCCATGCACGACCGCTCCAATGGTCTGGGCGGCGGCTTTGCCGGATACGGCATCTACCCGGATTACAGGGACTTTTACGCGCTGCATCTGTTTTTCGATCAGCGTTCCACCCGCAAGGACTGCGAAGTGTTTCTGAAGGAGCGCTTTGAGATTGTCAAATCCGAGATCATTCCGACCCGAAAGATCCCGGCCATTACCGACGAGCCCATCATCTGGCGGTATTTTGTTTCCCCTCTGCGCTCCGTGCTGGCCTCCATGCAGCTGGACGAAAAGGAATTTGTGGCCCGGACCGTGATGAAGATCAACACGGAAATGAAAGGTGCCTATGTCTTCTCCAGCGGCAAAAATATGGGCACCTTCAAGGCTGTCGGCTTCCCGGAGGATGTGGGTGTGTTTTACAGGCTGGAGGAATACGAGGGCTATTCCTGGACGGCCCACGGTCGCTATCCCACCAACACCCCCGGCTGGTGGGGCGGCGCCCACCCCTTTACCCTGCTGGACTATTCCGTAGTCCACAACGGAGAGATCTCCTCCTATGACGCCAACCGCCGCTTCATTGAGATGTTCGGCTATAAATGCACCCTGCAGACCGACACGGAGGTCATCACCTATATCATGGATTATCTGGTCCGCGTCCAGGGTCTGACCCTGCGGGAGGCGGCAAGCGTCATTGCCGCTCCCTTCTGGTCCACCATCGCCGGAAAAGAGGACCCGGAGGAACGGAAAAAATACACCTATCTGCGGACTGTTTTCCCCAGTCTGCTGATCACGGGGCCGTTTTCCATCGTTTTCGGCTTTAACGGCGGCCTGATGGCACTCAACGACCGTCTGAAGCTGCGTTCCATGGTCGTCGGGGAGAAGGGCGACCGGGTATTTGTGGCCAGCGAGGAGGCCGCCATCCGCGTCATGGAGCCGGAGGCGGAAAACATTTGGGCTCCCACCGGCGGAGAACCGGTGATCGTGCAGGTAAAGGAGGGTGCTTACTGATGGGCGTGGATTTTATTTACCCGGAATTTGAAGTCATCCGCAGCGAAAGCCGCTGCACTGTCTGCAGAGTCTGTGAACGGCAATGCGCCAACGAAGTACATTCCTTTGACCCGGAGCGCGGCATCATGGTCAGCGACGAGACCAAATGTGTCAACTGCCAGCGCTGCGTCAGCTTCTGTCCCACCCGGGCGCTGAAGATCGTAAAAAGCAGCTCCACCCTCCGTGAGAACGCCAACTGGCAGAACGACACCATAAAGGAGATCTACAAGCAGGCCAACAGCGGCGGCGTCCTGCTCTCCTCCATGGGCAACCCCAAGCCCATACCCGTATATTGGGACAAGCTCCTGATCAACGCGTCACAGGTGACCAACCCCTCCATCGACCCGCTGCGCGAGCCTATGGAGACCCGTGTTTTTCTCGGCAAAAAGCCCGGGAAGATCCGGCGGGGTGCCGACGGCCGTCTGGACTGTGCGCTGCCGCCTCAGATCGAGTTGACCATGCCGGTCATGTTTTCGGCCATGAGCTACGGCTCCATCAGCTACAACGCCCATGAGTCCCTGGCCCGCGCCGCCACAGAACTGGGTATTCTGTATAACACCGGTGAGGGCGGCCTGCATGAGGACTTCTACTGCTACGGCGAAAACACCATCGTTCAGGTCGCTTCCGGCCGCTTCGGTGTCCATGCGGACTATCTGAATGCCGGTGCCGCCATCGAGATCAAAATGGGGCAGGGTGCCAAGCCCGGTATCGGCGGGCATCTGCCGGGGGCCAAGATCGTCGGCGACATTTCCCGCACCCGCATGATCCCCGAAGGCTCCGACGCCATCTCCCCTGCTCCCCACCATGATATCTATTCCATCGAGGACCTGCGGCAGCTCGTCTTCTCCCTGAAGGAAGCCACGGAGTACAAAAAGCCTGTCATCGTCAAGGTCGCCGCCGTCCACAATATCGCCGCCATTGCCAGCGGCATTGCCAGAAGCGGCGCGGACATCATCGCCATCGACGGCTTCCGCGGAGGCACCGGCGCCGCTCCCACCCGCATCCGGGACAACGTGGGCATCCCCATTGAGCTGGCTCTGGCCGCCGTGGATCAGCGGCTGCGGGATGAGGGCATCCGGAACAATGTCTCCCTGGTGGCCGGCGGCAGTATCCGCAGCGCCGCCGACGTGGTAAAGGCCATCGCCCTGGGTGCCGACGCCTGCTATGTGGCCACTGCTGCCCTGCTGGCTCTGGGCTGCCACCTGTGCCGTACCTGCCAGAGCGGAAAGTGTAACTGGGGCATTGCCACCCAGCGGCCGGAGCTTGTCAAACGGCTGGACCCCGACACGGGCAGCCGGCGCCTCGTCAATCTGATGACTGCCTGGTGCCACGAGATCAAGGAGCTGATGGGCGGCATGGGCATCAACTCCATCGAGGCCCTGCGGGGCAACCGCCTGATGCTGCGGGGTGTCGGGCTCACAGACCGGGAACTGAGCATTCTCGGGATCTCCCACGCAGGAGAATAAATGAAAGCATTGCGTGGATACGGCGGCTGTGCTCCGGGTGGAAGGCCGCCGTATCCCTCCCCCCTTTCGGCCCTGAGAAAAAACTGTCGGTTTTCGCCGTTTTTTCTCCGGGAGCACGTGGAAAATCATTCGGAGGTGTGGTATAATCTATGACAAACATCAATGCTTCTGCCCTGAACCATCAGGAGCTGAACGAAGCCATCCGTCAGGGCGGCAAGGAATGTGTCATCAACGGATGCCTCGGTCAGCGTTTTATCGCCGCCGGTATGGGTAACGGGCATCTGGTGATCAATGGGATCCCGGGCAACGCTCTGGGCGCCTACCTCAACGGTGCGGACATTCTGGTCAGCGGCAACGCCCAGGACGCCGTGGGCGACACCATGAACGACGGAAAGATCGTCGTCTGCGGCAACATCGGTGACGCCGCCGGATATGCCATGCGCGGCGGCGCCATCTACGTGAAGGGCAACGCCGGTTACCGGGCGGGCGTCCACATGAAGGACTATCAGGAGAAGGAACCCGTCATGGTCATCGGCGGCCGCACCGGCAGCTTTCTGGGCGAATACCAGGCAGGCGGGAAGATCATCGTCCTGGGGCTGGAGATCGGAGCTGCCCGTATCGTCGGGAATTTCCCCTGCACGGGAATGCACGGCGGGAAAATGTACCTGCGGGGCGACTGCAAAAACATCGTCTTTCCGAGCCAGGTCCGCGCCGCCGCCGCGACGGAAGCGGACATGGGAGAGATCGACGCCTATATCACGGAATACTGCCGCCTTTTCGGCTATGAAAAGTCCGCGGTGCTGGACCGGCCGTTTACCGTGGTCACTCCCGACAGCAGGAATCCATATCATATGATGTATGTGGCAAATTAGAAGAAAGCAGGTCGTGTTATGAAATACTCTGCGGAAGAGATCCTGCAATACGTGCAGGAGGAGGACGTCAAGTTCGTCCGTCTTGCCTTCCATGACATTTTCGGAAAGCAGAAGAACCTCTCCATTATGCCTGGAGAGCTGCGGCGGGCCTTTGAATACGGGATCGCCTTCGACGCCTCCGCCATCAGCGGCTTCGGTGACGAAGCCCATTCTGATCTGTTTCTGCATCCCGACCCGGCCACACTGACTGTTCTGCCCTGGCGTCCGGAGCACGGCTGCGTCGTCAGAATGTTCTGCGACATCACCTATCCCGACGGCAGGCTCTACGAATGTGACACCAGAAGTCTTCTGAAAAAGGCCGTGGCGGACGCGAAACAGGCCGGCGTCGATTTCGCCTTCGGCGCGGAAATGGAGTTCTACCTGTTCAAGCTGGATGAAAACGGAGACCGGACGCTGATCCCCTATGACGACGCCGGATATATGGACATCGCGCCGGAGGACAAGGGTGAAAACGTCCGGCGGGAAATCTGTCTGACCCTGGAGCAGATGGGGATTACGCCGGAACGGTCCCATCATGAAGTCGGCCCCGGGCAGAACGAAATTGATTTCCGTTATTCCGACGCCCTTTCCGCCGCCGACAACGCCATGACCTTCCAGACCGTGGTCAAGACCGTGGCAAGCAGAAACGGCCTGTTCGCGGATTTCTCGCCCAAGCCCCTGGCAAATCAGCCGGGCAGCGGCCTGCACATCAATATGTCCGCCAAGGATTCCGGCGGCAAACCCCTGCTGCCCTATCTGATCTCCGGCGTATTGGATAAGGTGGCTCAGATCACGGCCTTTTTGAATCCCTGCGCGGCCTCCTACCAGCGCTTCGGCAGCCATAAGGCACCGAAATATATCTCCTGGTCCGGTGAGAACCGGTCTCAGCTCGTGCGCCTCTCCGCGGCGGGCAATGAGTATTACCGTGCGGAGCTGCGCTCACCGGACCCCTCCGCCAATCCCTATCTGGCCTTTGCTCTGCTGATCTACGCGGGACTTGACGCCATTGAGCAGCGTCTGCTGCCTCCCGCTGCGGCAGACGTCAATTTCTACAGCGCGCCGGAGGAGGTCCTGCGGCAGTTCAAAACGCTGCCCGCCACTCTGGACGAGGCCATCGCCGTCATGCGGGAGAGCGCCTTTGTCCGGGAGCATATCCCGCAAAAGATCATAGATATTTACAGCGGGTACTGATTTCCCGTGCAGCCTGAGGGGTGAGAGCAATGAGTTTGGAAGAAAAGATATACGGCGTTCTGATCGTTTCGGCGGCGGAAAATCTCAATTCCTCTCTCGCAGGGCTCCTCCCCGAGTCCAGATTCTCTCCCGTCCGCTTTGTTGACAATGTCTCCGCCGCGAAACGCATCCTGCTGGAAAAAGCCTTCGACCTGGTAATCGTCAATTCTCCCCTGCCCGATGACGCGGGGCTTCGGTTCGCCATCGACATATGCAGCGAGAAAAACGGCGTCGTCCTGCTGCTGGTGCGCTCCGAGCTG